>CAISHO010000001.1 GCA_903885165.1 uncultured Nitrosomonadales bacterium
CCTTGAACCTTGAACCTTGAACCTTGAACCTTGATCTGCTTTACTCGCTGCGTACCAGTAGCACCGGTACGGAGGCGCCGCGCACTACGCCTTCGGCGACGCTGCCGAACAACAGGTGGTTGAAGCCGGCACGGCCATGGGTGCCGATGACAATCAAATCAGCGCCCCAACTCAAGGCGTCCTTGTCGATCACCCGGGCGATACGCTCGCCATTGGCTTCCAGTAAAGCAGTTTCCACCGCGATGTTCGCCTGTTTAGCGACCTCTTCAGCGCGCGCGAGGGTGCGCACGCCGATCTGCTGAGTGAGCTCTCTCAAGGCCGCATAATCCACATAGCCCTCGGTGTCGAGGAACTGTAAATCGTCGATGACATGTACCAAGCGTAACTGCGCCGGTTGCGTGTCGATCAGCTTGATCGCTTCCTGTAATGCCCTGTCGGACGTGCTGCTGCCGTCAACCGGTACCAAAATACGTTGATACATAACGATCTCCTTTTTATGTCGGCAGACGCGCTCTGCCGCTTATAGTTTGATGAAATGCTCGCGATAGTGCTTCATCTCTTCGATGGATTCATAAATATCGGCCAGCGCCTCGTGTTTGCCGTGTTTTTTAACACCCTTCGCCATATCGGGCTTCCAGCGACGAGCCAGCTCCTTGAGCGTGCTGACATCCAGATTGCGGTAATGGAAGTAGTCTTCGAAGGCCGGCATCGAACGCGCCATGAAACGTCTGTCCTGACAAATCGAATTGCCGCACATGGGAGAGCTGCGCGGCGTGACATATTCTTTCATAAATTCAAGCATTTGTGCTTCAACGGCAGCTTCATTTAAAGTGGATGCACGAACGCGTTCGATCAATCCGGATTTGCCGTGCGTGGATTTATTCCAGGCATCCATGCCGTCCATGATTTCTTCGGATTGATGCACCACCAGCACCGGCGCTTCGGCGATGGTTTCCAGATTATTGTTGGTCACGACGATAGCCACTTCGATGATGCGGTCGGTATCCGGGTTGAGACCGGTCATTTCCATGTCTATCCAGACGAGGTAATTTTCATTTTGTGCCATAATTCGCGCGTCTCTATTGAACGGTAAGAGTCGTATTGTGTCACAACCACCGTTCGAACCACCACCAAAACTAATATCCTTTATGACAGCGACGCAATTCACCTTTATTTTCATTGAAATCCTCGCGCTTACCGCCTTGTTCAAGTTGTGGCTGGCGCGCCGCCATCTGGCTTATGTCGCAAAACATCGCGATGCCGTACCTGAGGCTTTTCGTGTACAGATCCAACTGAGCGATCATCAGAAGGCGGCCGATTACACCCGTGCGAAAACCCGTTTTTCCATGCTGGGCATACAATTTGATGCCGCGCTGCTACTGGTGCTTACCGTAGGTGGCGGGATACAGGTCATCAGCAACCTTTGTCATGGGTGGTTCAGCACGCCGCTCACTCAAGGGGCGGCCACACTGGTCGCGGTGCTGATGCTCTCGTCCTTGCTTGAGACACCATTCAACTTGTACCGAACCTTCCGTATTGAGGCGCGTTTTGGCTTTAACAACATGACGCTCAAACTCTACCTGCTTGACGCGCTAAAAGGCTTGCTGGTCGGCGCGGTGCTGGGTTTGCCGCTGCTCTTCGGCGTGTTGTGGCTGATGGCGCGCATGGGCGAATACTGGTGGTTGTATGTCTGGGGCGCCTGGGTTGTATTTAACTTATTGATTTTATTTATATATCCAACATTCATTGCGCCGCTGTTCAATAAATTCAGCCCGCTGCAGGACGAGGCAATGAAGGCGCGCATCGAGGCGTTGCTCTCCCGTTGCGGTTTTACCAGCAGCGGCCTATTTATCATGGATGGCAGCAAACGCAGCGCACACGGCAACGCCTATTTCACCGGCTTTGGCAAAACCAAACGTATCGTGTTCTTCGACACACTGCTGGCGCGCTTGAGCGGCGAAGAAGTCGAAGCGGTACTGGCGCATGAACTGGGACACTTCAAACACCGTCATGTGGTCAAACGCATCGTTTCCACCTTTGCATTGAGTCTGGTTTTTTTGTGGCTGCTGGCGATGCTGATGAAGACCGACTGGTTCTATCTGGGCCTAGGGGTTACCACGCCTTCCACCGCGCTGGCGCTATTGCTGTTCTTCCTGGTGATGCCGGTGTTCAGCTTTTTTATCGGTCCGATGATGGCAGCTTATTCGCGTAAACATGAATTTGAAGCCGATGCCTATGCCGCGAAGCAGACTTCAGCCGATGATCTGGTGAGTGCGCTGGTCAAGATGTATCAGGACAATGCGGCGACCTTGACGCCCGACCCGATGTATTCAAAATTTTATGATTCGCATCCGCCAGCCGCGATACGTATAGCCCATTTACAGACACGCTAAGGAGAACTGCATGAAATTACTCACCACCCTGTTACTGCTGACTTGCGCAACCGTGCAGGCCGCGCCTTTCCCCGAGGGAAACGAACAAACCGGTAAAGCCATTTTCGATAAATACAAATGCAACAGTTGCCACATAGAAATGCTGGGAGGCGACGGCAGTGCAATTTTCACCCGCTCCAATCACAAGGTGCACAGCGCACCTGAACTGGCTGTCCAGATCAAACAGTGTGGCGGCAATGTGGGCGCAAATTTAAGCGCACAGGAAGTGCAGCATCTGGGTGCATATCTGAACCGTTATTACAAACTCAAATAGGAGTGCATCATGGGATTCGTCTGTGATTTGAGCAACAAACATTGTAAACCTTGCGAAGGTGGTATTCCTGCGCTCACCCAAGCTGAAATCGATGATCTGATGATCCCGGGCTGGCAGCAAGAGGGGCAGGCGATCGCTAAGACGTTCACCTTCAAGGACTACTATCAGGTGATCGCCTTCGTTAACGCCGTGGCGTGGATGACCCACCGCGAAGATCACCATCCTGATTTGACCGTCACCTTCAACAGTTGCCGTGTCGAATACAGTACGCATGCGATCGGCGGGTTGTCTGAAAACGATTTCGTCTGCGCTGCGAAGGTAGACGCGCTGTTTACGCTTTGAGCGGGATGCTCGATGGGCGCATTGTCGCCGCTTTTGGTCGCCAGTATCTGGTGCGCCTGGCCGATGAGAGTCTGCTGCCTTGCTTGACGCGCGGCAAGAAAAGCGATGTAGTCTGCGGTGATAAGGTTGAGGTGATGCGCAGCGGCGACAACCAGGGCGTGATCGAACGTATCCTGCCGCGCACTTCCTTGCTGCATCGTTCGGATGCCTATCGCTCCAAACTGATTGCGGCTAACGTCAGTCAAATTGTCATCGTGGTCGCCGCCGAACCATCCTTCAGCGATGAAGTGGTGACGCGCTGCCTGATTGCCGCCTTCGACCAGCGGTTGTCCGTGCTCATCGTCTTGAATAAATGCGATTTGCCGGAAGCGGCCGCCGCAGCAAGGTTGCAACTTGAACCTTATCGCGCCATCGGCTACCGGGTGCTGGAGTTGTCCGCCTTACAGGATGTGTCGAGTCTACTGCCTTTATTACTAGGTCACACCAGCGTGCTGGTTGGTCAGTCGGGTATGGGAAAATCCACTCTGATCAACGCGCTGCTGCCGGATGCAATGGCTGCAACCCGAGAGATATCTACTGTGCTGGATTCTGGCAAGCACACGACCACCCATGCCAAACTTTATAAACTGGATGAAGCGAGCAGTTTGATTGATTGTCCCGGCGTGCAGGCATTCGGTTTGCATCACCTGACTTTAGGTGAAATCGAACAAGGCTTCGTCGAATTCGCCCAGTATCTCGGACTGTGCCGCTTCCGTGATTGTCATCACTTACACGAACCGGGTTGTGCGCTGCTCGATGCAGTGGCACAAGGCAAGATCAACGCCCGCCGACTGGAATTATTTCAGCAGATCGCGGCAAACAAGGCGTAAACTTAAAAACCTTTTCTTGTCCACGAATTGGACAACTGTTTTTTCTAAGGTGAATCGTTATTTAGCCAACCCCAGTGCATCCCAGCCTTCATGTCCCAATTTCTTGAGCAGTTCGATATTGTTATCAGGAATATGGTCGGCATCCGGAAACGCATCCACCGCGCGATCCACGCTGTCTTCACGCAACAGATGCAACGTTGGGTAGGGCGAGCGGTTGGTGTAATTTTCGATGTCGTCCAGTTCTGTTCCGGCGAATTGATATTGCGGGTGCAGGCTGGCGACCTGAAATTCATCGTTGAATTCGCGCTGTGCGGTGGCGATATCCACTGTATCGAGAAAATCGTTATAGTCTAAAAAGTCCGTTAGAACATACGGATGGATCAGCAGCGTGGTGTCTAGCACGGCAGGATCGGTGTCTTGCAGGTGGCGCAATTCGACAAGCAACTCTTCGAGCAAAGCCTCCTCGGTAGTGGCGCTACTCACCACATAGCGTATCTGTTTCTTGACATGTACGGCCTTGGCGAAAGGGCAGAGATTGAGTCCGATGACGGCTTTTTCCACCCAGTCCTGCGTTCTTGCGATAATATTTTCGTTGGTCATTTTTTTAATTTTCAGATGGTTAGCAATGCAATGGGGGCTCGTTCATCAGTGCGATCTGTTCGCGCAACTCCAGTATCCTGTCCTGCCAGTAACGCTGGGTATTGAACCAGGGGAAAGCCGCCGGAAAGGCCGCGTCATCCCAGCGACGAGCGATCCAAGCCGAATAATGAATCAGACGCAGGGTGCGTAGTGCTTCGAGTAAATGCAGTTCGCGCGGGTTGAACTCGTAAAAATCTTCGTAACCGGCTAACAGGTCGCTAAATTGCCGGGTCTGCTCGCCGCGTTCACCGGAGAGCAGCATCCACAGATCCTGTATCGCCGGACCCATGCGGCTATCGTCGAAATCGACAAAGTGCGGTCCGTTATCGGTCCACAGCACATTGCCGACATGACAATCGCCGTGCAGTCGTAGCGTTTTCACGTCGCCCGCACGGTCGAAGCAGCGTCTGACACCGTCCAGTGCAAGGGCCGCCACACCGCGATAGACTTCGAGCAACTCGAAGGGAATGAAGTCGTGTGCCAGCAAATAGTCTACCGGTTCGCCCCCGAAGCTTTGAATGTCCAGCGTAGGCCTATGCTGGAAATTCGACAACGCACCCACGGCATGGATGCGTCCGATAAATCGCCCCATCCATTCCAGTGTGTTTGGATTATCCAGTTCCGGTGCGCGTCCGCCGTGACGTGGGAAAATTGAAAACCGGAAACCTTTATATTCATGCAGTGTTTTATCGTTGATGACCCGTGCGGGAACAACCGGAATTTCGCGCTCGAACAACGTCTCAACAAAGCCGTGTTCCTCCAGAATCGCCGCATCCGTCCAGCGTTCCGGGCGATAAAACTTGGCGATCAACGGTGCGCCATCTTCCATACCGGCCTGATAAACGCGATTCTCGTAGCTATTGAGCGCCAGCAATCTGCCGTCACTGCGCATACCTGTACTGTCGATCGCATCCAGTACAGTGTCGGGCGTTAGCAAGCTAAAGGGGTGTTGAGTCTTCATGGGCGGCATTGTACGGCAAGCGACGTAAAGAACGGACTTTTAGCTTTTGAAATTCAGTCTGTCAGCCTGCGAACCTCCGTAGCGCGTATGAGCTTTAACCGGTATGCAGAAAAATTTCCGGTGTGAAAAACTCATCGACCGAGCCCTGCAATCCGCACGCGAGGGGAAAATCACCTTACGTCAGCATTTGGTCGAGACGTCATTCGCATTCGTTGCGTATGACTATGTCATAACCGAAATGTTGCTCTTTTGATTGATCGAGCGCACTGCTAAGCAATAAATTATTCGAGCCATTGATTTTTTGATTCATGTAAATCCGCCACACTCGTGATTTTGATTTACGATGACAACGTTGTAATACAAAAAACAGGAGGTGCATTATGAGTATGATCTCTATGCGTTTGCCGGACGAGTTGAGCAATCAGCTTAATACCCTGGCTTCAGCTACAGGCCGCACAAAATCATTTTTGGCTGGGCAAGCTATTCGCGACTATATCGAACGTGAGTCTTGGCAGATTGCTGAAATCACGCAGGCAATCTCCGAGGCCGACGCAGGCGACTTTGCCAGCGAAGAGGAAGTGAATACCATCAGCGCAAAGTGGAAGCGCAATGCGGGTTAGATGGCTGCAAAATGCAATCAAGAATCTTGATGCTGAGGCTGATTACATTGCTCAGGAAAACTCAAAAGCAGCAGCAGACATGTTCGTGTACGTCAAAAATATGGTTGACTCGCTCAGCGAGTTCCCAACTTCCGGGGGGCCTGGCAGAGTTCCAGGTACACGCGAACTGGTTGTTGACCGCTATCCATTTGTCGTTCCATACCGTGTTGTGGGCGATGATCTCCACGTTTTACGGGTTTTTCATACTCGTCGAAAGCTGCCCAAAACCTGGTAAACGTAACTGAGCGAAACGCCTGCTTTTTGCCGTGCAATAATGAAAGCTGCTGGACAAGTGTGTGCCATTTGCAGATGGACGAGGTTGTAAATTGTCTGCCTGAAACCTGACGTTCGCAGAATGCTGCGTCTCTCATTTTTGATTTTCTATGGCTTCGGACGCATGGGTACATAGAGTCCACCAAGCAAGACTGTTGCAAAGAATCTTGACTATCTACGGCAATGCCGTATTATCTGCATATGCTTACTATTGCCGAAACCCAAATTTTCAGTAGACATGTTTCCGACTATTGGTCTGAAGACGAGCGAGGGGAATTTGCTGTATGGATTGCAGAACATTTTGATGCGGGTGATGTTGTGCGCGGTTCTGGTGGATGTCGCAAGGTAAGGTGGATGTCGCAAGGTAAGGTGGTCGCGTAAGGGAACGGGCAAAAGTGGTGGTGTTCGCATCATCTATTACAACATGCTTGAGGATGGCACGATCTGGTTGCTATTGATCTACGCGAAAAATGAACACGAAAATATACCTGCCCATATATTGAAGGCAGTGAAGGAGGAATTAACATGCCCATGACCGAAAATGAACTTCAAAAGAGGGATGCTGCCCGCGACCTTGGCGCTGAACTACTTGAATCTGTTCGTGAAATGAAATCTGGCCGTGCCGCGAAAATTCATAATGTTGCTATTGCGCCAGTTGTTTCTGCTCGAATGAAATCCGGCTTGTCTCAATCTGCCTTTGCAAAGCTTCTCGGTGTTTCCATACGCACCTTGCAAGATTGGGAGCAAGGTCGCAGAACGCCCAGTGGCGCCGCAAAAACGCTCATAGCAATCGCTGAACGCAGACCAGAAGTGCTTCGAGAAGCTGCGATTTAATAATTGTGCCAATAGCAGCTTTATGGTCATCATTTGGTAAATTTGTAGGCGAACTATGTGCCATTACCTGCCGTTCGACCAAGAGAAAAGCTGACGGTCAAATGGCACAGGGTGGTTGGTAGACTAGCTCACCCTAGTCCCACCTTGTATGATAATTTTTCTTCTGTTGAAGAACTCGCAGTGTACAAATCTGATAGCTCACCATGTGAGCGTTGATTCTGGGATAATCCAAAACTGCTAGTCTAGGCTAAATATTTTTCATGAGTAAGGTTCAATATTTGTATGCTGATAGATTGACCGAATAGTTGCTTCAATTTTCCGGAAAAAATCGATGTCTGTAAATAAAGTAATTTTAGTCGGTCGCTTAGGCAAGGATCCTGAAGTCAAAAAAATGACTAGCGGTGAATCAGTGGCTAATGTCACGCTTGCCACCTCCGAAACTTACAAAGACAAG
>CAISHO010000002.1 GCA_903885165.1 uncultured Nitrosomonadales bacterium
AAATCCAGCGCTTCGGCAATCGACTCTTCCACCAGCGCGGTGCCGCCCGGCGCTTCCATCATGGCAGCCGCCACATCGCACGAGGCGATAATGGCGTACTGCGGACTGGTCGAGGTGTGCATCAAATACGCTTCATTAAAGATGTGCTTGTTCAGCTTGCGGGACTCCGGTTCGCTCACCAGAATCTGCGATGCCTGAGACAAGCCCGCCAGCAACTTATGCGTCGATTGCGTCGCGAAGATCATCGATTGCTGCGCGCGCGGACGGTCGCGGCCTATCGCGTGCATATCCTTGTAAAAATCGTGGAACGACGCATGCGGCAACCACGCCTCATCGAAATGCAGCGTATCGATGCGACCATCCAACATTTCCTTCAGCATCTCGACGTTGTAAATAATGCCGTCATAGGTGCTCTGCGTAATGGTCAGGATGCGCGGCTTCTTGCTCTTATCTTTAATAAAAGGATTGGCATCTATCTTGCGCTGTATGCTTTCCGGATCGAACTCGGATTTAGGAATCGGCCCGATAATGCCGTAGTGATTGCGCGTGGGCGTCAAAAACACCGGCACGGCACCGGTCATCATAATCGAATGCAGAATCGACTTGTGACAATTGCGGTCCACCACCACGATATCATCAGACGCCACAGTCGAGTGCCAGACAATCTTGTTGGATGTCGAGGTGCCGTTGGTGACGAAAAACAGATGATCGGCATTAAAGATGCGCGCCGCATTGCGCTCGGACGCCGCAACCGGCCCGGTATGATCGAGCAATTGACCCAATTCATCCACCGCATTGCACACGTCGGCACGCAGCATATTCTCACCGAAAAACTGGTGAAACATCTGCCCGACCGGCGACTTCAAAAACGCCACACCACCTGAATGCCCGGGGCAATGCCATGAATAGGAACCATCCTGTGCATAATGCAACAGCGCGCGGAAAAACGGCGGCGCGAGTGAATCCAGATAGGCCTTAGCTTCACGGATAATGTGACGAGCCACGAATTCCGGCGTATCCTCGTGCATATGAATAAAGCCGTGCAACTCGCGCAGCACATCATTCGGTATATGGCGCGACGTGCGCGTCTCTCCGTACAAATAGATCGGAATATCGGCATTCTTGAAACGGATCTCCTCAACGAACGCGCGCAAACTTTTCAGCGCCACTTCAGTCTCTTCCTTGCTGCCGCCACCGAACTCCTCATCGTCGATCGACAATAAAAACGCCGATGCGCGACTTTGCTGTTGCGCAAACGAAGTCAGATCGCCGTAACTGGTCACGCCCAGCACTTCCATGCCTTCTTTGACCAGCGCATCGGCCAGCGCACGAATACCCAAGCCACTGGCATTCTCGGAACGAAAATCTTCATCGATGATGACGATAGGAAAACGAAACTTCATGTAAAACTCCTAAAAGGCGAACTGCAAATCAACTGTTAAACGGTTGCAACAAGGATTATCGCGGATAGACGCGCGCCCTATTATTCTCTTATTTCATGACAAGGCCGTTACATCTTAGGCAGTGTCACACCAACTTGGCCCTGATATTTTCCGCCTCTATCCTTATAGGAAGTCTCGCACACTTCGTCGCTCTCGAAGAACAACACTTGTGCAATACCTTCATTGGCGTAGATCTTGGCTGGCAACGGCGTGGTATTGGAGAACTCCAGCGTCACATAGCCTTCCCATTCAGGCTCAAACGGCGTCACATTGACGATGATGCCGCAGCGCGCGTAAGTAGATTTCCCCAGACATACCGTCAACACAGAGCGTGGAATACGGAAATACTCAACCGTGCGTGCCAGCGCGAATGAGTTAGGCGGAATGATGCAATAGTCTGCCGTCACCTCGACAAAGGAGTTCGGATCGAAATTCTTCGGATCGACGATGGTGCTGTTGATATTGGTAAACAGCTTAAATTCATTGGAACAACGTATATCGTAGCCGTAACTCGATGTTCCGTAAGACACGATGCGCTTGCCGTCCACTTCTTTCACCTGAACCGGCGAAAACGGCTCTATCATGCCGTGCTCTTCCGCCATCCGGCGTATCCATTTATCTGACTTGATGCTCATAATAATTCAGATACAGGGTACAAGGTTCAAGATGCAAGGAGGAATCGAAACCCCTTGCACCTTGTGCCTTACACCTTGCCTCTTATCTCCTTTTAAGTATTCTGTACCACGATTTTCGGGAACACCGCGCTGTGATCCTGCGCCATTTCTGCAACCTTCACCGCGATGCGGCGTGCGATCTGTTTGTACACCTTGGCGATATTGCCATCAGGATTGGCCACGACCGTAGGTTTACCCGAATCGGCCTGCTCACGGATTGACATATCCAGCGGCAATCCGCCCAAAAATTCGGTATTGTAATCGCCGCACATCTTTTGACCGCCGCCCGCGCCGAAGATATGCTCTTCATGTCCACATTGCGAACAGATATGCGTACTCATATTCTCGACGATACCGATGATCTTGATACCGACTTTTTCGAACATTTTCAATCCCTTACGCGCATCCAGCAGCGCGATATCCTGCGGCGTAGTGACGATCACCGCCCCGGTTACCGGCACTTTTTGCGACAGGGTCAGTTGAATATCACCCGTACCCGGTGGCAAATCCACCACCAGATAGTCCAGATTATCCCAGCGAGTCTGACGCAACAATTGATCGAGCGCCTGCGTCACCATCGGGCCGCGCCAGATCATCGGCGCATCATCGCCTTCTATCATATAACCAATCGACATGGACTGAATATCGTAATTAGTCAAAGGTTCAATGGACTGTCCATCGCGTGACTGCGGCTTACCGGAAATACCCAGCATGGTCGGTTGTGACGGGCCGTAGATATCGGCATCCAGTATCCCGACACGCGCACCTTCTGCGGCCAGCGCCAGAGCCAGATTCACCGCCGTAGTGGATTTCCCTACCCCGCCCTTGCCTGATGCCACCGCGATGATATTTTTCACGCCATCGACCAATTTCACACCGCGTTGCACCGCATGCGGCACGACTTTACTGCTGACATTGACACTCACTGCGCCCACACCCGACAATGTTGCCTTCAGATGCGCCTCGACCATAGCCCGAATTTCATCCCAGACGCTCTTGGCCGGATAACCCAGCAAAATATCCAGCGAGACTTCATTTCCTAAAATCTTGACATTTTTCAAAGACTTACCAGAGACAAAATCTTTATGGGTGTTCGGATCAATCAGACTCTTCAATGCACTTTGCACATCCGCTTCGCTAAAACTCATCACAGCCTCAATTCGGTAATAAATAATACAAGAACGCAATTCTAACTGATGTTACGGATACACATAAAAAAGCTTGGCGCAGAAAAGACGCAAACGCTCATTTCACCGAAAACGCGTTGATATTATTAGGGATGATGCGCAAAAAAATTGGGAAGGTCGCTCGGTTGAAACCAATCGTAACCAGCAGTCACGACTTAGCCTGGCATTCGAATAATGCGATATTCGGCAGGATTGACATCCGAAATGAGTTTGGCGCCAGACTCCCATCGCATGAATAGTTACCGCCTTACTGTGCTAAACCCGAACATTAAAAATGTCCTTATTCCTCAACAAAAGCAGGATACAAACCAAAGGTTCCAGGCCGTGCGTCCAACTGGCAACAAAAGTCACTCAATCGCGGCCGAGCATATCCTCTGCGCCTCCGGTTCAACCTGGACAACTGTTTGGGGGTAAGTCCCTGCGTTTTTCCGCCAATTTGGCAATGGCGCTGAATCTGTCTACGAGTCCATTTTTGGCAAAATGATCAATGATAAACAGAGGAATCACGGTATTGGGCTCCCACAACCCCTGAAACCTGATGGTACTGCCTTGGTGATTCGGCTCGACCACCCAACTTCCTTCAAACCTTTTTGAATCTCCGCTCAGTTGCGAAAAGGTTATTCTATCAAAAGGATTTTCCGTGTACTCCATGACCGAACGCAATCGAACGTAAAAAAACAAGACATGTTCATCAGCAGTCCGATCAACTTTTACCTTGTTGGAAGACTCGCGAGAGGACGATGAATCAACGACGCCAGGTAGATTTTTTGCGGCATCGTAATCGGTCAAATATCGATAGGCTGCGCAAACGGACAGGGGCGTATCGAAACTGGCATTTAAGGTGTACAAACTGCCGTTCCTTTTGACATCCACCTGCAATCCCTCGTAATGCGTTTCCGACCAAGCCATGTTGGTCATGAACAAGAACAGGAATAGGATGAGCTTTTTCATAGCTCAATATTTATACAGCGCCTTTATGACAACGATATTAAAGTGCGCAGCGCTTTGGTTTGTAGACTTGATCGGGAAATCCATTGTGTTAAACAGCGTGTAAGCAATTCGCCGCCAGTGCGCGCGATTTGCTAAAATGAGCGCACTTTTAGAATATGGCACGAATTCATGACTACGCGAAAAATCCTCGTCACCTCCGCCCTCCCCTATGCCAATGGCAGCATCCATCTAGGTCACCTGGTCGAATACATTCAGACAGATATCTGGGTGCGCTTCCAGAAAATGCAGGGACACGAGGTGCATTATGTTTGCGCTGACGACACCCACGGCACGCCCATCATGCTGCGCGCGGAAACTGAAGGCATTACGCCTGAACAACTGATCGCGCGCGTCTGGCAGGAACATTACGACGATTTCGCGGCGTTTCACGTTCAATTTGACCATTACGGTTCGACCAACTCGAATGAAACAAAAGAATTCGCGCAAGGTATTTACCGCGAACTGAAGGCGGCGAATCTGATCGAAGTGCGCTCCATCGAACAGTTTTACGATCCAGTCAAAAATATGTTCCTGCCGGATCGCTTCATCAAGGGCGAGTGCCCTAAGTGTCACGCCAAAGATCAATACGGCGACAACTGCGAAGTATGCGGCGCGGCTTATGCACCCATTGAACTGATAGCACCCTATTCAGCAGTGTCGGGTGCAAAGCCCGAGATGCGCAATTCAGACCACTACTTTTTCAAACTCTCGGCCGAGCCTTGCCAGCAATTTCTGCGCGAATGGACAAAAAGTGGCTCCTTGCAACCGGAAGCGGCCAACAAGATGCAGGAATGGCTGGGCGCGGAAGGTGAAAGCAAGCTGTCCGACTGGGATATTTCGCGCGACGCACCGTATTTCGGCTTCGAAATCCCCGACGCACCGGGCAAATATTTCTATGTATGGCTAGACGCACCGGTCGGCTACATGGGCAGCTTCAAAAAACTTTGCGAAATCAAAGGACTAGATTTTAACGAATACTGGAAGCCGGATTCAACTGCCGAGATGTACCATTTCATCGGCAAGGACATCCTGTATTTTCACGCGCTGTTCTGGCCGGCCATGTTGAAAAATGCCGGATACCGCACCCCGAATAAGTTATTTGCTCATGGCTTTTTGACCGTCAACGGCGAGAAGATGAGTAAGTCGCGCGGCACTTTCATCACCGCAAAGAGCTATGTCGACAATATTAAGAACACCGAATACCTGCGCTACTACTACGCGGCCAAGATCAACGGAACAATGGAAGACTTGGATCTGAATCTGGACGATTTCGTCGCCAAGGTCAATTCAGATCTAATCGGCAAGTACATCAACATCGCCAGCCGCTGCGCGGGCTTCATCGCCAAGCGTTTCGACGGTAAACTGGGCGAGACGGATCTGACTGCGGTCAGTGAATTTAAAGCCGCTTTCGATGGCGGCGAAATCGCTCGCTGCTTTGAAGAACGTGAATTTAGTCGCGCCCTGCGCGAAATCATGCGTCTGGCCGATGTGGCGAATCAATATATCGCGGAACAAAAACCCTGGGCGCTGGCAAAGGAAGAAGGTCGAGACGCCGAACTGCATATCGCCTGTTCCACCGCGATGACCCTGTTCCGCGATTTGACGCTGTATCTCAAACCCGTGTTGCCCGTCCTTGCTGAACAAGTCGAAGCGTTCCTCAACATTCCGCCGTTAGCCTGGAATGCCTCATGGCAGCCACTCGCTGCGGGTCACCCCATCAACAGTTATCAACATCTGGCCACACGCTTAGATCCCAAACTCATCGCAGCGTTGACCGCTGCCAATCAAGCCTCTTTAAGCCCAACTCCTGCCGTGGTGCCCCACTCGGAACAACGCCATGCCGAAGCACAGCAGCATGCGACTGAAGTCACCGAGGAAAAGAATTTTGAACCGTTTATCAGCATCGAAGACTTTGCCAAGATAGACCTGCGAGTCGCACGGATCGTCAACGCAGAACACGTGGAAGGCGCGGCAAAACTGCTCAAACTGACACTCGATATCGGTGAAGCAAATCCGCGCACGGTATTCGCCGGGATCAAATCAGCGTACGATCCGGAAACGCTCAAGGGTCGCATGACGGTGATGGTCGCCAATCTAGCCCCGCGCAAGATGAAGTTCGGCATGTCGGAAGGCATGGTGCTGGCCGCCTCAGGTGATACGCCCGGCTTGTTCATCTTGAGCCCCGATGACGGCGCTCAACCCGGCATGCGGATCAAATAAACAGGTTCTGTGTAACATCCATTGGGTAATTTGCAAAATACAGAAAAGTTGCATAGCGAAATACGGCTCATTCAGCGTCACCCTTAGCCCCTGTGCGCCGCCGCAGATCGCCAGCAAATAGGGGTGTAGTTGGGCGAGGACTGTTTGAGCACGTGGTCGCGCAGCGAATCGTGCGAGTTCCGCAGCCCCGCTATTTGTTGGCTATCAAGGGTATGTAGCCTGTCTTGCAAAAGAAAGGCTGCGCGGCAAACCGGAGTCGCCTTCTTTTGGGTTACTTTTTCTTGGCGACGCAAGAAAAAGTAACCAGCCGCCGGTCTGCCACCGGCAATAACGAAGAACGATTTTTGAACACTAATCAAAATCACATAGAGCCAACAATCAAAAGGATACGCGTTCATGGACTACGACATACTCATCATCGGCTCAGGCCCTGCCGGACAACACGCCGCATGGCAAGCCGCACGCATGGGGAAACGCGCAGCCATCATTGAACGCAAGCCGAAGATCGGCGGGGCGGGACTGCAAACCGGCACCATACCGAGCAAGGCGATGCGCGAAGTGGCTTATCTGGTGTCGCGCGCCGAACACGGCGGTATGCGACAAGCTATCTCTGCCGATGGACGCAGCCGGCACGGTTTATTGGCAGGCGCGGTACGCCGCAAGGAAGTGGTGATCGCACAACAGGAATCGGTGATCCTGCAACGACTGCTCAAGCACGGCGTGGCCCTGATCCCCGGGGACGCCGCTTTTATCGATGCTCACACCCTGCAAGTTAGCGATGCATCCGGCAATACCCGGCAGATTTCGGCTGAGGTAATTTTGCTCGCCTGCGGCTCCCGGCCCAGACGTCCCGCCAACATCCCCTTCGACAAGAAGACGGTGCTCGATTCCACCTCTATTCTGAACCTGCGCCATCTGCCGGACAGCCTGCTGATCGTCGGCGGCGGGGTGATCGCCTGCGAATTCGTTTCAATTTACGCGGCCTTAGGCGTGCGCGTCTGCGTGGTGGACAGCCATGCGCAACTGCTGACCTATTTAAGCGAAGATGTCGTGGAAGTGTTAGCCGACAGCTTTTTAGGGATGGGCGTGACCTTCCACATGCAGGAACGCGTGACAGAAATTCGCCGCGACGGGGATCAGACGATCACGGTGCTGGAAAGCGGCAAACAAATACGCACCGATGCCGTGCTCTATGCGCAGGGACGTGAACCGAACAGCGAAAAACTGGATTTAGCGCACGCTGGCGTTGCCGCTGAAGGTGGCTGGATAGCAGTCAACGAACACTTCCAAACCAGCGTACCGCATATCTTCGCGGTAGGCGATCTGATCGGCAGACCGGCACTGGCCTCAACCGGCATGGAGCAGGGACGCGCGGCGGTGCTGTATGCTTTCGGAGGCGCAACTCATGTATCGGCGGAAAATCTGCCGATGGCCGTCTACACCATCCCGGAAATTTCCTATGTCGGCAAGACCGAGAAGGAAGTTCAAGCGGAGAACATCCCTTATCTGGTCGGACGCGCCTATTTCAAAGACAGCGCACGCGGACAGATTATCGGAGATGCGCAAGGCTTGCTGAAACTGATTGTCGACGCGCGCGATGAAAAATTGCTGGGCGTACATATCGTGGGCGAGCAAGCCAGCGAACTGATCCACATCGGGCAGCTCGTGATGAATTTGCACGGCACTGTGCGTGACCTGGTCAGCAATGTGTTCAACTACCCGACGCTGGCCGAATGCTACAAGCTCGCCGCACTGGATTGCACCCACCAGCTCGACACAGTTAAAAACACTTAATATTCAATAGACTATAAGTTGCGAGCGAGACGAAAACCGTTGTTATTTAGCCGTTCATTGGCGGCCCGTTTGTAGCGGTTCGACGCACGCGGCGTGTCTGCCTCGTTGGACCAGGAACCGCCGCGTAGCACCCGCTCGCAACTAGCCTTAGCATCGCTCTCGCCGCCGCGATAGTGTTTCTGGTAGCAGTCGTCGACCCACTCCCACACATTGCCGCTCATATCGTACAGCCCCCAGGCATTCGGCGCTTTCGTCGCAACTGGATGCGGAGTTTTGCCTATTTTATTATTACCGTACCAGGCCACGCTATCCGGATCATCACTCCCGCAGTACGTGTTATTTCCGCCTGCACGACAGGCATATTCCCATTCAGCCTCTGTCGGCAAACGATATTTCTTACCCGATTGTGCGTTGAGTTTGCCGATAAATTCCTGAACGTCACTCCAACTGACACTTTCCACTGGACACTGATCGCCACAACTTTTAAAAGACAGTGATTCCGGCAGACGCCCCATCACAGACTTCCACAAACCTTGCGTTACCTCGGTCTTGCCTATTTCAAAGGCATGCGCAATTTTGACACGCTGAACCGGCCTTTCATCGGGATCACCCTTCTTCGAGCCCATCTCAAAGCTACCCTGTGCGATGCGCACCATCTCCACCGTATCTGTTGTAGCTTTAGCTTCCGCTTTAATTACCGGCAAAGCTTCTGCTGTCGCTTGCACCTTAGCGGGGGCTTTGTCATGCTTACCGCGCACACTCCAAATCAAAACTAATATTGCGAGGGCGAGTAATCCCCAGACCCAGACCGGCACGGCCTTTTTCCAGTCCCGTGCTTCGACAGGCACAGGGTTCGCTTCCACTGGAGCTAATACCGACTGAGGTTCGATCACCGGCACTTCGACCGGAATTTCAGCCTCACCCTGTGCGTAACGCTCCCTATGCTCCCGCGCCACGCGGATCTTTTCTTCTGCTAGTTTTTTTAGTTCATCCTGCTTGCGTTGGTCTTCCTGCACGGACGGGTCTTCACTGGGCCTAGCCTTAAGCATCGGCTTATGCGCCTCCAACTTACGAGCAAATATGCCCTCTGGCATCTGAGATTTTTGGCCGGCGTTGAGTTTTTGCTGATTTTCCGCCTCACGGACAGCCGATATGTTCAACAAACGAGGTAGATGACTGAGCGATTCGAGGTGCTGATAAATCAGCCTTAACGCGCCACTTTTGAATAAAGACGGCAAGACCTCATCGGAAAGCTGATTGAACAGCGCTTCGTCGATGACATAAAAGTCGCGCAACTCAAAGGCACCACCACCTGAAAAACTCAAACTGGCTTCTGATGGCACAAACAAACCGAGCTCATCCCACTGCCTGACCATCTGTTCCGTGTCGGCGATTTGCAATTGGTATTCCTGCAAAAATTGCGCCTCAGCATCCAAGGCCGGCTGCCACACGCCCTCGGCATCGATCAGCAATTCGCCATTTTCATAGCTCAGGGCAGCAGACTGCTCGTCTACGCTCACGCCGGATGCAGAATCGATGACAAAAGGATAGTGCTGCACCAAAACCGGAATATACGATGCTTCCCACAATCCGGCGGCATTCACATACAGATTTTCAGCGCTCCTCATCCCCAGCAAAACCACGGGGCGTAACAAGGCATCTTCCCCGCGCGTAAACACAATGGGATACTCATGCGCTGCGAAAATAAACTCATGGGCCGCAACCGGAACCGCCGTGTAACATCTGGCGAACTCTAAATCTCTTAGCGCGGCATCAAATCTCAGATTGCAATGCGTCCCGGAATCGAGCGCCACAACTTTTTCATAATAGACGGAATTGATCATCTGAGCTTAGTCACGAAGTTAATCAAAATAGCGCAGCCTTTGCTGTGCGAAAAAATACAACATATTGAATCAAATGGTTATTTCTTACAACTTACCGCAGTCAATATTCCTTGCATAATTTCGACGGGCGTAGGTGGACAACCCGCCACCACAACATCTACCGGAATCACATTAGACACCCGCCCTAAGCTGGCATAACTCTCACCAAAAATCCCGCCGTTGCAGCCGCAATCGCCCAGCGCCACCACCAGTTTCGGCTCAGGAATCGCATCATAGGTGCGTTTTAACGCCACTTCCATATGGCGAGATACTGAACCGGTCACCAACAGCAAATCGGCATGACGGGGACTGGCGACGAATTTTATCCCCAGACCTTCCAGATTGTAATAGGCATTATTGACCGCGTGTATTTCCAACTCGCAACCGTTGCAAGAACCCGCATCGACCAGCCGGATATTGAGCGCACTACCGAACACTTCCAGTACCTTCTGTTGCAGGCGCTGCTCACCCGCTCGCAGGGACTCATCCGCCAGCGGGGGTGCCTCGGTCTTGATACCGGTCTTGATGATCTGTTTGAGAATTTGATACATCAGAGGTCATGTCCTGAATAGCTGAGATTGAACGATTTATTGATCAGCGGGAAATCTGGCACGATATCTCCCAAAATAGCATGTTCCAGCACCGGCCAGTTTTGCCAGGAAGGATCGTGAGGATGAACGCGAGTTATATTACCCTCAGCGTCGGTGTGTATCGCCACCAGCACTTCGCCCCGCCAGCCCTCCACCATACCGAGACAAAAGCCGTTGCCCGGCAACTTTTCCAAAGGAATCGCCAGAACGTTGCCGGATGGGAGCTTCGCGATAATGTCGCGCATCAAACGGAGAGATTCAAAAAGCTCGTCGAAACGCACGATCACGCGAGCGGCCACATCGCCGTTCTGATGCGTCGCCATCTGCACGTCCAGTTGATCGTAAGGCGCACAGGGATGCTGCACCCGCGCATCCCAGGACTGACCACTGGCGCGTCCGGCCATCCCGCACAAACCCAACTGTGCGGCAAGCGCAGGCGCAACACAACCGGTACCGATATATCGGTCCTGCACACCGGCATGCTCTTCCAGAATGCTGTGCAACAATTTCACCTCGTGCTCGAGCAGATCGCACTCCGCCAATAGCGTGGCCGTTTCCGTCAGATCGACGCCAACCCCACCCGGAATAATTTTATCCATCAAATAGCGATGACCGAACAGCGCTGCGTTATTGCGCAATACCTGTTCTTTGAGTATCCAGAATTGCGACATACCGAACGAGAAGGCGACATCGTTAGACAAATAACCCAAATCGCCCAGATGATTGGCGATGCGCTCACGTTCCAGCAACAAGGCGCGCAGCCATAAGGCGCGTTTGGGCACCACAACATTCGCAATGCTCTCCGCCGCCATCGCATACGCCCAGGCATAGGCGACGGTGGTATCGCCGCTCACGCGGCCTGCCAGTTTCGCACCAAACAGCAAGCTATTGTTTTCAAATCTCTTTTCTATACCCTTGTGCACATAACCTAAGCGCTCTTCCAGCCGCAACACGCGCTCGCCGATGATGGAGAAGCGAAAATGTCCGGGCTCGATAATGCCGGCATGAACGGGGCCGACCGGAATTTCATGCACGCCCTGCCCCTCAACCTGTACGAAAGGATAATTGTCAGCCTCTTGCCTGCCTGCTTCATCAAAATCCTTGCGCAAGGGGAAACTGTTCTCAGGCCAGGCGCCGTGACGCAGCCATGGCCGCATATCCTGACTTCCTGATGCGGTCAGGCCCAGCATGTCGAAGACCGTGCGCTGCATCCGGCAGGCGCAGGAGAAAATGCCGCTGATATCGGGATAAACCGGAAATTCCTGTGGCAGAGGCAGATGCAAACAGAGCAAGCCAGCCTCATTGACCAGTACCGCATGCAAAACGAAACGGGATAGACTCGCGCGTTCATCGCAGGCCCACAACGCCACCAGACGACCTCCGCCATCCGCCACTTTTTGGCATAACACCTGCAATTCACTGGCCTCGATGACGACCTGCCATGCAGGAATCGCACCGTTCAATTCAAGCAACTTCAAATCCGGGCAAGTATATTTCATGTCTTATCCCAACAGTGCCGCCGCCTGGCGGTACCAGTTAGCCAGATAGGGCGGCATATAGAGCCCCAGTATCAGCACCAGCAGCAAATGGACAAATACCGGCAACAGCGCCGGCGCGTGCGGCAGGCGAACCGCCGCAGTTTCGCCGAACACCATGGGCTGCACACGGCCGAAAATCCCGGCGAACGCGATGCCTAATGCCACCAGTAGTATCGGCGTGGTCCAGGGATAGTCGTGCATCGCGGTGGTGATAATCAAAAATTCGCTGGAGAATACGCCGAACGGCGGCATGCCCAGTATCGCCAGCGTACCCAACATCAACCCCCAACCCACGGTGGGACTCAGTTGTATCAGCCCCCGGATATTGTCCATTTGCTGCGTACCTGCTTTTTGCACCGCATGCCCCACGGCGAAGAAGATCGCCGACTTGGTCAGGGAATGCATGGTCATGTGCAGCATCGCGGCAAAGGTCGCGACCGGACCGCCCATACCAAAGGCGAAAGTGATCAAGCCCATGTGTTCGATCGAGGAATAAGCGAACATGCGCTTGATGTCCTTTTGTCGCGACAGCAATAAAGCCGCTACCACCACCGAGAGCAGGCCGAAACCCATCATCAGATTTCCCGCGAAATGCGTACC
>CAISHO010000003.1 GCA_903885165.1 uncultured Nitrosomonadales bacterium
GCAGATGGTTATCTTCACCCTCTTCTTTACGCTGGGCGTCTGGCTGCTGCAACAGCAGTCGGCGCTGCCCGATTTTGACTATGCCTGGCTGCTGACGGGGATTGCACTTTCCTACCCGCTGCATCGCATCCGACAATCGGGCTATTTTTCACCTTTCATTTTTCGCGTTGCGAACACACTGTTGGTCGCTGTCTTTGCTCTTACGCTCGGCTTTTATCACGCCGCGTGGACGGGCGAACGAAGGCTGGCGATCAGCCTGCCAGACCTGTGGCAGGGGCGCGACATCGATATCAGCGGCGTGGTTGCCGAATTACCACACAGCAGTGAACGCGGACAGCGCTTCAGTTTCGATGTCGAAAAGACGCTGACATCCGAAATTTCTGTCCCGCCGCACATTTATCTCTCCACCTATTTCGACGCAAAAAATCCGCCACCACAATTGCATGCAGGTGAACGCTGGCGACTCACGGTGCGGCTCAAACAACCGCACGGCAGCAGTAATCCGCACGCCTCCGATTTCGAACTGTGGGCGCTGGAGAATAATGTCCGCGCACTCGGTTATGTGAGCAATAAAGGAAGCAATACTCGTCTGGATGCACGCGTTGGCGGATTGATGTACCGGATAGAAACCTGGCGCGAAGCGGTGCGAGACAAATTCAACGCTACCTTAGGTTCTGCTCCCTATACCGGCGTGTTGACCGCGCTAGCGGTCGGCGACCAAGGCAGCATTCCGCAGGCGCAATGGCAGATCTTTACCCGCACCGGGATAAATCATCTGGTCAGCATTTCAGGGCTCCATATCACCATGCTCTCAGGTCTAGGCTACACGCTGGTGTACTTGCTATGGCGGTGCAGCACGCGCCTGACTTTATATCTGCCCGCCCGAAAAATTGCTGCCGTGGCCGCCTTACTGGTCGCAACCTGCTATTCATTGCTGGCAGGCTACGGCGTTCCGGCTCAACGCACCGTGTATATGGTGGCCACCGTCGCCGGCGCCCTCTGGCTAAACCGGAATTTTTCACTGAGTCAGATCCTCAGCTTCGCACTGTTAGGCGTACTGTTCCCCGATCCATGGGCGGTACTCTCCCCCGGTTTCTGGTTATCCTTCGGTGCAGTCGCCCTGATCCTGTATGTCACCGCACACCGTTTAGCCCGTTCGCAACCTGATGAGATCGCGTCCAGCCACCCGCAAGCATACCGGGTAATGCGAGAATATCTCACCGTACAATGGGCGATGAGCATAGGGTTGATTCCGATGCTGCTGGCACTATTTGGGCAAATCTCGCTGATATCGCCCGTCGCCAACGCTTTTGCCATCCCGATGGTGAGTCTGGTCGTCGTCCCGCTCGCCCTGCTGGGGGCGGCTCTGCCGTTCGAGGTCCCTTTGTGGCTGGCACATATCGCGATGGATATCACCATGGTTGTACTGCAATGGCTCAACGCGCTGCCTGTCGCCGTCTGGACACAACACGCCCCACCTGTCTGGAGCATCATCACCGGCATGCTGGGAGTCCTGTGGATGCTGGCACCCGCAGGTTTTCCGGGGCGCGCGCTGGCCGCATTGCTGATGCTGCCGATGTTTTTAAACCGACCCGAGTTGCCTGAGCCTGACACACTCAAGGCGATCGTTTTCGATGTCGGACAAGGTCTATCGGTCGCGGCGATCACCCGGAAACACGCCCTGCTCTACGATACCGGCCCTGACTTTTCCAACGAGGCTGACAGCGGCAACCGCATCCTGATTCCCGTGCTGCGCGGTCTGGGCATACGGGAACTGGATGGCATCGTCATAAGCCACGACGATATCGATCACACCGGCGGCACAGCCTCAGTCATTCAGGGCATGCCAGTCGGTTGGCTGGTAACCTCTGAACCCATCAGCAAACTCAGCACCGTGCCAGAACTGCAGGATAAATTCACCATAGAAAGTCGACCCTGCCGGGACGGAATACACTGGAAATGGGACGGTGTGGAATTTGAGATTCTGCATCCGAGCGCAATTCCCGATACGACTCGCATTCATGACAATGAATTGAGTTGCGTACTGCGCATTAGCATCGGTGATCAGCACATTCTGCTGGCGGGAGATATAGAAAAACACAGCGAACAGCGCTTGCTGGCTCTACATCAGGACAAACTACCCGCCAGCTTACTGGTAGTTCCTCATCACGGCAGCACCAGTTCATCGGACGTGGCATTGATTGCCGCCATCTTGCCGGACTACGCCGTATTCACAACCGGCTATCGCAACCGCTTCGGTCATCCCAAACCCGAAATTGTGCAGCGTTATATCGACAGTGGCGCGACCCTGTTGCGTTCGGATAAAGACGGCGCCATCTTAATCGACATGAGCCGTGACGGACTGAAGGTCGAACGATACCGCCAGACGCACCGCCGCTACTGGACACATAGCATTATTAGCAATCAGGAAGTCTTGCTTCGATAGAATTGGCATTCATTGCCTGATGACGCGATCACTTCGAGTACCGGCTGTCGCTTGCTCTTAAATCCAAGTACGCGACAACACTATCGAAAACTCGCATCGAAGGTAATGTAGTAATGGATGCAATGCGTGCAAGTACGACGCTGATTCGCAAACGCCACATTCATAGTAGAAATAATGCTCAAATCAATCAGTTCAACTTGAGCAAATAGATATTTTCCTGCAAGCGGGTCACGCCGCGCGCCTGAAAACGCGGATTGTCCGGCAACACATCGATATTGGCCAACAGACGGATCTGGGCATGCGGCGCAAAGAGTCTCTCCACGTCTTCCGCTGACACAGCAAACGGCGGGCCTGACATCTGTTCCTGCGGATAGTCGAAGGTGACCAACAAAATTTCCGTGGAGGACGGCAGAATGTGGATTAAATGCTGCACATACTGATCACGCATCGAAGGCGGCAAGGCTACCAGCGAGGCCCGGTCATACACCGCCCTCACCTGTTTTAAATCATCCTGAGTCAAGTCGAAAAAATCACCGCAACGTATGCGAATATCGTCCGCGCTAAAGTGCGATTCCTCCATAAGTAGCCGGTCAGAGTAACCGTTTTCATGGAAAAATTCACGCACCGCGATGTCGCTCAGCTCCACGCCGAAAACCGGATGACCTAATTCGCGCAGCCAGATCATGTCCAGCGTCTTGCCACACAGCGGGACAAACACGTCGCCCGTCCCTTGAGTACTGATTTCCTGCCAGTATTGCAGCAGATGCGGATTCACCTCGTTCTGATGAAAGCCGATCTCCTTCTTTTCCCAACGCTCCAGCCAAAAATCCTTTTTCATGACACACTTATCCGGTTAACAGCCCGCTAACTTAGCAGAAATAAGGCTGCGCCTCATTTGAGTTTACGATACAAAGTTTGCCGGCTCACGCCCAGTTGCCGTGCTGCGGCTGAAACGTTGCCCTGATTTTCTTTGAGCGCCGCCTGTATTGCCAGCATCGACATGTCTTCCAATTTCTGTTGCGGCAGCGAGGCCGTCGATACAGGTTGTAATTCCTCCAGCAAATCATCCGGCAGATGTTCGCGCTCGATACGTGTCTCATGAATATCGAGCATCGCCACCGCCGTACGCAAGACGCTGACATACTGGCGCAGATTGCCGGGCCAGCTATGCCGGCTCATTTTTTCCAGCAAATCCGGTGCCAGCCGAATCTGAGCGCCCGGGCATAGTTCAGCCAACAGGCGGTCGGTTAGCGCATGAAAATCGCTGCGCTCGCGTAGACTCGGCAGCTGTACGGTCAGCCCGTTAATGCGGTAATACAGATCACTGCGAAATAGGCCTTTTTCAGACTCGGCACGCAGATTGTGATGGGTCGCACAGATCAGCGAAAAATCGACTTCGACAGCCCTTCCTCCACCGACAGGAGTCACCTGACGCTCCTGTAACACGCGCAACAAACGGGTTTGCATGGCTAAC
>CAISHO010000004.1 GCA_903885165.1 uncultured Nitrosomonadales bacterium
GGGCGGATATATCCAGATTTGGCTGTCTCAATAAATCCGTGCGCGTAATGCTTGCCTCTTCGTTTATCAGATTTTCATCGGTCAGGTTGTTTGACAGCACGCGATAGCATTTGGCTAAATCCCAGCCTTCCACCCCTTTACGAACGAACCACACAGCGGCACTGTATGGATTGAACTGTCCGCGCCCTACTTTATGGTCTTTATTGCCTCCAGTGCCATTTTGATGTGCGTAGTATTGCCAGAACCTACGACAGCCTCAGGCACTGTTCAAGTCATGGTTTGTTGACTTCGACCCCGTACATTCGCCGTTGACTAGCGAGTTTATCTATTTGCACTTGAAGCAATTTGACTACTCACAGTTGAGCAGTACCTCATCAATTGCGGACGCTGTGAATTCTAAAACGGTTAAGTCTATTCCTATCCAGGTGCCCGATGTTGATCTGGCAATGGCTTTTCAAAACGCAGTTGGCTTCATCTTTGAAAGAATTAAGCTGATTCAACATCAAGCCCAAACCCTCACCACCCTCCGTGACACCTTGCTCGCCCGTCTAATATCAGGTCAACTGCGACTGCCCGAAGCGGAACTTCTACTTGAGGATGTGACATGAATTTATTAAAAGAAACACGCAAATATCGCTGTCCTGCTTGTGGCGAAAAATTGGGGGTAAATATTCAATATGGGATGCCCGGTATCGACATGGCGGAAGCTGCCGAAAGGGGCGAAGTCGTATTGGGAGGTTGCTGTATTGATGACGATTCACCGGAGCGCCAGTGCATCGGGTGTGGACACAAGTGGAAAATTAAGCGTCGCAAACCTGTCGAGATGATGCCCCATAGAGGAATTTTGACATGACCGAAGACCCCCGATGGTGATAGCCCAGAACGCACCGACTACCTTCAAGTGGTGGAACGGCTGCATCTAAACCAATCTGCGAGCTGGGCAAGTTTTCTTTCTTAACTGGACGCTGTATTAAAGATTGCTTTAATATACAATCATTCTATTAAAGAAAATTTTCATACCATGCGGATTACGGGCAGTTATGTAACTTCTACAACCTTGGGCGAGGCGGTGCAGGCGTTTGTGCCGCATGCCTTACCTCCGCGCGCGCCCGTGTTGGCCGCCACGAGTTATGCGGCACTCAACCATGCGGCGGAGTTGGCGTTGGCGCGCTTGGCTGGGGTGTCCGGGTTGGTGCCGTCGGTGGATTGGTTGCTGTATAGCGCGGTGCGTAAGGAGGCGCTGCTGACTTCGCAGATTGAGGGAACGCAGGCGACGCTAACCGATTTGTTCGACGAGGAGGCGGGCTTTGTTATTGCCAACATCGACGATGTAGAAGAGGTGACGAACTATCTGCGTGCTTTCCGTTTGGTGCAGGACAATTTGCGCGCTGCCGATGGCTTGCCTATCAGTGTGCGTTTGTTGTGTGAGGCGCATCGTCTGCTATTGAATGGTGTGAGAGGCAGTGGCAAGCAGCCGGGGGAGTTGCGCAGTTCGCAAAACTGGATAGGCGGCACACGGCCGGGTAATGCGGCATTTGTGCCACCACCGGCAGAAAAAATCTCGGCGTTGCTGGCAGATATGGAACGGTTTATTCACGCGACGGCGGCAGAGGATTTGCCGCCTTTGGTGAAGATTGCGTTGGTACACGCGCAGTTTGAAACTATTCACCCGTTTCTGGATGGCAATGGTCGTATTGGTCGTTTGCTGATTGCGGCGTTGATGGAGCATTGGGTGTTGTTGCCTGAGCCGTTGATGTATTTGAGCGGTTATTTGAAGCAGCACCAGTCGGAGTATTACCGTCGTTTGTCTGCGATTCGCACGGATGGCGATTGGGAGGGCTGGCTGGCGTTCTTTTTGGAAGGCGTGGCGGTGGCGGCTTTGGAGGCGGAGCGTAATATTGTGGCGGTGGCAAGTTTGATTGCGGCGGATAGGCGACGTTTGCTGGCGGCGGAAAAAGGCGGGCTGGCCAGTTATCGCTTGTTTGAGCTGTTGCCGATGATGCCGCGCTTTAGCATTGAGCAGGTGCGCCAAAAATTGAACACGACTTTCCCGACGGCGAATGCGGCTGTTAAGGTGTTGGAAAATTTGGGCATCGTGGTGGAATTTACCGGACAGAAGAAAAATCGCAGTTTTAGTTATCAGCCGTATATCGAATTGCTGACGCGCTAATGGATTGGCATAGGTCGGGTTATGCTGGACCTACAGGAGTGGATATTGCCCCTGACAAGGTGAATGGCGAAGCCAGAGAAGGCACCCTGGGGTGTGGCGACGATCCTGAACGCACCGACTATCGTCAGGTAGTGCTGCTGGAGCGGCTGCGTAAGGCGGTCAATACACTCAATCCCGCCATACCTGCTGCGGCACGAGATGACGCGATTAAGCAGGTAGCTGATCTGGGTATTCCGGTGCTGCTCTCTGCTAACCGCCATTTTCATAAGCTGCTGGTGACGGGTGTGCCGGTCCAGTATCAATTGGGCGGCGAGACTCGCGGCGACTTCGTGCGTCTGATTGATTGGACAGACTCAACTCAGAATGAGTAGCTGGCGATTAACCAGTTCTCTATAAAGGGTGCGCACCATACCCGCCGCCCTGACATCATCCTGTTCGTCAACGGACTGCCCATGGTGCTGTTGGAGCTGAAGAATCCTGCAGATGCTAACGCTCGTTACCGGCGCAGAGTGGTTGTACCATTGGTGCGGCGCAGCACATTAACTGGTTCAGACGTATTGAAGAGCAGCCGGATCAATCCGATATTTACAGTGGATGGAATTGAAGTCGTTCTGTATCCTCTGGAAATTGTCTCTGTCGGACTGGAACAGTTGGGTGACAAGGTTGGCTTACTTGCCAGAGCAGGCAAACGGATTGCCGATGCGCTGGATGAATTGCCGACACAGGCATGGAAGTAACACGTAGGCGCTTTCAATAGCCTGAAGTAACGCAGCGTTTGTGTGACGGTCACAGAGTGAAAAATTTCGGATGGTCGATATCAGAAAATTATCCTGAGCCTCACGTTCCCGCAAAATTTTTGCTATTCTCCAGCCTTGCCTTGACGAATGACGACAGGGCACATCGTGACAAAATTTTATCAAAGCGCTACGGAGAATACGGACATGGCTTTTAAGCAGCGAACGCTGACTACGATTTCGGGAAATTCTCAGAAGCTGGATGGGGGAGCCATGTTTGGCAACGCGCCGCGTGCTCTTTGGCAGCGCTGGTTTACACCGGATGAGCAAAATCGCATCGAACTGGGGTGCAGGGCTCTTCTGGTGCGTGAGGCAGGGCGAACAATTCTTGTGGAAGCGGGGGTCGGAGCTTTCTTCAGTCCGGAAATGAAAGAACGATATGGCATTGAGGATGCGCGCCACGTCCTGCTGGACAAGTTGGGGGAGTTGGGGCTGTCTGATAGCGATATTGATGTGGTGATTCTGACTCATCTGCATTTTGATCATGCCGGCGGACTGCTGGCTGCTTGGAAAGAAGGCGAGGACGCGCGTTTACTGTTTCCCAGTGCCCGGTTTATCACTGGACGTCGTCAATGGCAGCGCGCCAATAATCCACATACCAGAGATAAGGCTTCCTATATCCCGGAGCTTCTCGAATTGCTTGAGGCAAGTGGCCGGTTAGAGCTAATCGACGATGGTGCTGCGTCCTTGACGCTCGGGCCGGACTGGCGTTTTCACTTTAGTGATGGCCATACACCCGGACAACTCATACCTGAAGTAGTCATGCCTGGCGGGCCTGTTGTATTCGGCGGCGATTTGATACCCGGAGTCCCGTGGGTTCATCTCCCGATGACCATGGGCTATGATCGTTTTCCGGAAGTTTTGATTGATGAAAAGACACTGCTTCTCGAGGATTTGTTGGCGCGCAATGGTCGGCTGGTTTTTACTCACGATCCAAAAACGGCTCTTGGTCGCATTGTTCGAGATAATAAGGGGCGTTTTGGACTTTCAGAAAGCAGCGATGATGTAACTGATTTGGCCGAATAAGGGATGATTTATTCAAGGCTATTTTTCAAGAAGTCATGATGCGCAGCCGGTAAGCGGGGCGGCTGACCTTTTTTCGTTCAGTCGCGCGATATAGCGATGGTCGATAATAATCCAAAAGTTGTCTTTGATATCGGCAGCCTTCGGCTAATGTTGAGTAAATCACGTTGAATCGTAACGTACTGTAACAGCGGTGAGATATCCCTGCGTGGGCATGGCGTTTATTTTTCGACTGTTCCCCGTCTTTGGGCTACGCCGGTGTTTAAGGCGCTGTATAATGTTGCCACTTGGCCGTATTGCGGCCCGATTTAGAGTATTGAATTTTAGGCTTGCTAAATCTTAGCGAGCCTTTTGCATTTTGGTATAAAAACATGATTCAAACATCCGAAGAAATCCTGACTAATGACGCGCCTGTGAGTGCTGAGGGCATCGTGCTCGAAGTCAAACGCCGCCGCACCTTTGCGATCATCTCGCATCCGGATGCGGGTAAGACCACGCTGACGGAAAAACTGCTGCTGTTCGGCGGTGCGATTCAGATGGCCGGTACCGTCAAGGCGCGTAAGAGCGGACGTCACGCTACTTCAGACTGGCTGGAAATCGAAAAGCAGCGCGGCATCTCCGTGGCAAGTTCAGTGATGCAGTTTACTTTCGATGATTGTGTGATCAATCTGCTCGATACGCCGGGTCACCAGGATTTCTCGGAAGATACCTATCGCGTGCTGACCGCCGTGGATGCCGCCGTGATGGTGGTGGATGCCGCCAAGGGCGTGGAAGAGCAAACCATCAAGCTGCTGGAAGTGTGTCGTTTGCGCAACACGCCGATTATCACCTTCATCAATAAGATGGACCGCGAAGTGCGCGAACCGCTGGAGGTGCTCGATGAGATCGAATCGGTACTGAAAATAAAGTGCGCGCCGGTCACCTGGCCGATCGGTATGGGTAAGCGCTTTCAGGGTGTGTATCACCTGTTGAACGATCAGGTGCTGCGTTTCCTGCCGGGCGAAGCCAAGGCCGGACAAGAGGTCGAAGTGTTGCAAGGCGTCGAAATTGATCAGCTGGCTAAACAGTGCCCAAGCGAGATGCAGACCATGCGCGATGAAACCGAACTGGTGCTGGGGGCGGGCGCATCGTTCGATCTTGATGAGTTTCTTCAGGCTCAGCAAACCCCGGTATTTTTCGGTTCCGGGGTAAATAATTTCGGTGTGCGTGAAATCTTGCGTGCGCTGGTTGACTGGGCGCCGGCTCCTCTGCCGCGTGCAACCGATGTGCGTATGGTGCAGCCGACTGAACCTGCCTTCACCGGCTTTGTGTTCAAGATTCAGGCCAATATGGACCCGAATCACCGCGATCGTATCGCCTTTATGCGCGTGTGTTCCGGCCGTTACAGCTCCGGAATGAAGGTCAAACACCGCCGCACCGGCAAGGACATGAAGCTGGCCAATGCGGTCACCTTTATGGCCAATGAGCGCACGCGAATGGATGAAGCTTATGCGGGCGACATCATCGGCGTACACAATCACGGCCAGTTGCAAATCGGCGATGTGTTGACCGAAGGCGAGGCGCTCACCTTCAAGGGCATTCCTTACTTTGCACCTGAACTGTTCAGCCGCGCGCGTCTGCGCGATCCGATGAAGGCCAAGCAGTTGCAAAAGGGCTTGCGCCAGTTGGGTGAAGAAGGAGCGGTTCAGGTATTTGAACCCCTGACCGACACCAGCAACCCGTTGATCGGCGCGGTGGGGCAGTTGCAATTTGAAGTGGTTGAACATCGCTTGAAATCCGAATATGGCGTGGATGCGGTGTTCGAGCGTGCCGGGATACAGACCGCGCGCTGGGTCACCTGTCCGGATGCGGCGCATCTGGCCGAATTCGTCAAAGCCAATCAGAACCGTCTGGCGAAAGACGTGGATGGCAATTACGCCTATCTGGCTGACTCCGGCGTGAATCTGCGTCTGGCTCAGGAACGCTGGCCTAAGGTGCAGTTTTTTGCCACCCGCGAACACGGACAGCAACTGAGTTAAAAATTAGTCGTCTTGTTCGATGCGGCAGCCATGTATATACTTAACGTATATTTTTGTGTTCGGGGGCTGATATGGACTATGCGCGCGTTTTTCGATCAGGCAACAGCCAGGCCGTGCGGCTGCCTAAAGAATTCCGTTTTGACGTGGCACAAGTGGAAATTTTTCGGCGCGGCAATGAAATCGTGTTGCGTGAGCGGGCCAGCAATGCTCTGGCACTATTCGATACATTGAGCAGTTTGCCTGAAGACTTTATGGCATCAGGGCGGGAAGACTTGCCCCCACAGGATAGGGAGCTTTTCTGATGTCTGTGCGTTATTTGCTCGACACCAATATTTGCATCTATATCGCCAAGCACAATCCGCCCATCGTGCGGGAACGGTTCGCGCGTCATGCAGCTTCAGAACTTGCCATGTCGGTGATTACTTTGGGCGAACTGCGCTTCGGTGCCGAAAAGAGTCAGTCTCGTGAGCGAGCAATTGCCGTCATCAATCAACTCGAGACGATGCTGCTGATTGCCCCGCTGACTGAATCGGTCGGCGAGCATTATGGTCAGATTCGAGCCGCATTACAGCGCAGCGGACAAATTATAGGTAATAACGATTTGTGGTTGGCCGCGCATGCACGGGCAGAGGGCTGGATACTGGTGACGAATAATGAGCGCGATTTTGTCCGGGTGGACGGTTTGCAAATCGAGAACTGGGGTGTTTGATTTGCATAGCAATTTTGCGGATAAGCGCCATAGTTGCAAGCTGGGATTATGAACTATCAGGCAAAGCTGGCTGCTCCCTTCGGTGTGCTGGGCATCCGTTGCGATGACACAGCTTTGCTCGGTATCGAGTTTCTGCCGGCGAGCGATGGGCTACAACAACCGGTTAGCGCGATGGCCGAAGCCGTTTGCCTGCAATTGCAACATTATTTTGCCTATCCGGATACGCCCTTCACTATTCCGCTTCGCTATACAGCCAGCGCACACCGGGAAAAAGTCTGGCAAGCCATGTTGTTCATACCGCGAGGTGAAACGCGCAGCTATGGCGAGTTGGCCACTCAATTGAATTCCTGCGCACAGGCCGTCGGGCAAGCCTGCGGTGCAAACCCTATCCCGATTGTAATTCCCTGTCATCGTGTGGTTGGAAAATCCAGCCTTGGCGGCTTCATGCACCATGCAGATGGTTCGCCGCTCAATATCAAGCGCTGGTTGCTGAGCCATGAACAACGCTGAATTGCTCGATGAGTTCTCCGACATGCTCTGGCTGGAAGACGGCCTGTCGCGCAATACGCTGGACAGCTACCGGCGCGACCTGAACAAATTCGCGGACTGGCTGGAGGCACATCAGGTCGAGAGTATCCTGCAAACATCGCACGCGCATATTCAAGGTTATATTGCCGATTTATTCGTGGTGCAGAAGGCCAAAGCCAGTTCCACGGGGCGAAATCTCTCCAGTCTCAAGCGATTGTTTCGTTATCTGCTGAGGCAAAACAAGATCACCGTCGATCCGACCTTACAAATTGACACCCCCAAATTGCCGCGCAATTTGCCCAAGACACTCACCGAGCAGGATGTCGAACAATTACTCGCTGCCCCAGATTGTCAGACGCCGCTGGGTCTGCGCGATCGGACCATGTTTGAGGTGCTGTATGCCACCGGTTTGCGTGTGTCTGAATTGGTGGAATTGCATATCGGCCAGGTGAGCATGGATATGGGCATAGTCCGGGTGACGGGCAAGGGTAACAAGGAACGGCTGGTGCCCTTAGGTGAGGAGGCCTTGGATTGGCTCGCGCGCTACATGCAGGATGGCCGGGGCGTGTTGCTAGGCGGACAAATTACCGACGACTTGTTCGTTACAGCGAGAGGCGAGGGGATGACACGTCAGATGTTCTGGTATCTGATCAAAAAGCATGCGCGTAACGGCGGGATCGACAAACCACTCTCGCCGCACACTTTGCGCCACGCCTTCGCGACCCATTTGCTCAATCACGGCGCGGATTTGCGCGTCGTGCAGATGCTGCTCGGACACGCGGATATTTCCACCACGCAGATTTACACTCATGTCGCCCGAGAACGCTTAAAGCAATTGCACGCCAAACATCACCCGAGAGGCTAGCTTCACGTTGTGACTGATTGATGAGGGCGGAGAAAATCCGGCCGGATTCATGAGTCAACTTTCTGTGTTTACAGCGTTTTTTAGAAAATTCGCATACAATGGTTATTCTTCAGAGTTAAATCCGCTAAATCAGGGGAATACATGATTGTAAAAATTGGTATATTGGCTTTTACCGCACTGGTGCTGAGCGCTTGTAGCACGAGTTCTCATCGTCCGGTTGAATCGCGCACCACGCCACCAGCTCCGATTGAAGATCATACGCTGGCGCCTGCTGCGAAACCGGCCACTGGCAGTGGCGGTTATCTCGCTGGAGATGGCCCAGGCGCGAATCCCCCGGCGAATATAGATGAAATTCCAGATGCGGTGCCGAAGAATGAGCCGCTACATCGCTATGCCAATCGCCCTTACGTTGCTTTGGCCAAGAATTATACGCCGCTGAGTGCGCCGGGCAATTTCAAACAACGTGGCATCGCGTCATGGTACGGCAAGAAATTTCACGATCATCGCACCTCTAGCGGCGAAAAATACGACATGTACGCCATGACGGCGGCGCATCCTATCTTGCCGATTCCCAGTTATGCGCGGGTTACCAATGTTGCAACGAATAAGTCTGTCATCGTCCGCATCAACGATCGTGGTCCTTTCATGCATAATCGCGCCATCGATCTTTCCTACACCGCCGCACACAAGTTGGGTCTGTCCAATAACGGCAGTTCTACGGTAGAGATTGAAAGCATCGTCGCCGATAACTACTTACCCAATACCTATGCGATTGCCAAAGCGGAATCCGTGCAAAGCGCGCCGCTGAATAAGGTGGATGAGATGACTGCGACAAGGCAAACACCCTCGCGCGTTTCTTCGTCTGGCAATGCTTTTTTACAACTGGGTGCCTTTAGCACGCTGGCGGCCGCCGAGAAATTTCAGTCAGAAATGCGCAGTAAACTGGGCAATATAGGTAAGCAGCTTGTTTTGTTCACGCAAAACGACAAGATACGTGTGCACGTTGGCCCTTATGCTAATCAGGTGGAAGCACGTAACAGTCGTGAGAGCTTTCGCGAGAAACTGGGTTTTATGCCTGTGGTGAGTATGCACTAAACTGGGAGTTGGAAGTTGAGAGTGGTAAGTGGCTGGCATGAGTGAACCTGACAGCAAGATGCGTATCGACAAATGGCTGTGGGCTGCGCGTTTCTACAAGACGCGTGCTCTGGCAGTCGATGCGATAGAAAATGGTCGCGTGCTGGTTGATGGTGCGCGTGTAAAACCCGCCAAGACCCTCGCTGTGGGCGATCAGTTGGTGCTGCATTTGGGACAGGCACGCTTCGACATTATAGTACTCGCGCTGTCGAGTATGCGTGGTCCGGCATCTGTTGCTCAAACACTCTACCGGGAATCCGACGAGAGCATAGTCCGACGCGCAGTCGTTGCCGAACAGCGCAAACTTCAGCCCGATGTCGCGACCTTCAGATTTCGACCTACCAAACGCGACCGGCGCGAGATTGAGAAATTCAGACGTGGCGAATAAGCGCTGGCGCAATCGGATAGCCCAAATTGTGCTGTTTGTCTTGCTCATTGCCGGCATACGGATCTGGCAGCAACGCGACATGGTGAGCGGTGCCGCACCCGTATTGCAAGGCATGACACTGGCAGGTCAGTCCTATACCTTGCCCGTTCACCCCGATCATCCGGTGCTGGTGCATTTCTGGGCGACGTGGTGCCCGATCTGCCGCACCGAACAAAGCGCGATTGCCGACATTGCGAAGGACTACCCGAACACGATGACCGTGGCGATGCAGAGCGGAAAATCAGATGCTGTGGAGAACCATATGCGTGAGCAAGGGGTTGCGTTTTCTGTGGTGAACGATCCCGATGGCAGCATCGCGCGGGCATGGGGTGTGCACGCTGTCCCGGTCAGTTTCGTGATTTCGCCGGATGGCAATATCCGTTTCGTCGAAGTCGGCTACACCACCGGAATAGGACTCAGATTGAGGCTTTGGCTGGCCGGGCTTTGACCGATCCTATCCTGCGACACGCAGCACCAGTCCCTTCAGATAAGCGCCTTCCGGAAAGCTCAGCAGCACCGGATGGTCAGCACTGGCGTGCAGGTGATGGATGATCTGCGCATCCACACCGGCATCGAGCGCGGCGCCGGCGATAATCTTCTGGAACAGTTCTTCACTGATGCCACCTGAACAGGAATAGGTGAACAACAAACCGCCCGGACGCAGCAGCTTGAATCCCAGCAGATTGATGTCCTTGTAACCGCGTGCGGCCTTTTCCGCGAAGGCGGCAGTGGGCGCGAATTTGGGCGGATCCAGGATAATCAGATCAAAAGTGCGTCCCTGATCGCGAAGTTTGCGCAGTGCCGCAAAGACATCCGCGTCCTGCCATTCAGCGCGATCGGCATCCAGACCGTTGCGGTTTAAGTTCTGCGCCGCAATTTCAAGCGCCTCGCCGGAAGCGTCGATCGACAGCACCGACTTGGCACCGCCGCGCAAGGCATACAGCGAGAAGCCGCCCGTATAGCAGAAACAGTTGAGCACATCGCAGCCGTCGGCCAGTGTTTCGGTCAATGCACGGTTATCGCGTTGATCCAGATAAAAACCGGTTTTTTGACCATCGGCCACATCCACGCCAAAACGCAGTCCGTTTTCGATGACTTCCACGGCGGAGGGCAACTCGCCGCGCAGTACGCCGTTACGCAATTCCAGCCCTTCCAAAGCCCGAGAGTCGGAGTCTGAACGCTCGTAAATACAAACTGGGGAGCGGAGTTCCTGCAAGATATCCGCGATCGTTTCGCGCCAGCGCTCAGGCCCGGCACTGCCGATCTGCATCACGATCACATCGCCGTACTGATCGACGATCAAACCCGGCAGGCCGTCGGATTCGGCATGAATCAGGCGCATGCCGGTGCTGTCGCGGTCTAGGTTGAGTCCGGCACGCGCAGCGATGGCGAGTGAAATTTTGCGGCGGAAAAAATCCGCGTCGATGATTTCATCTTCACGCAATGACCAGAGCCGTGCGGTGATTTGCGAACTGGCATTGTATGCGGCCCAGGCTAAAAACTGTCCGTTAGCGTCACGCACCGGCACGGTGTCGCCGCTGGCAGGTGCGCCGTCGATACGTTCAATGCCGCCGGAAAAAATCCAGGGATGACGTCGTTGCAGCGATTTTTCGCGACCCTCTTTGAGGAATATTCCAGCCTGTCCGCCCGTATTGGCGTGTACCGGCACGGTGCGGGCCGGGCTAGCCGATTCAGGGCGTTCGTTGCGCTGGGTGCGTTTGCGGAAATCACGGTTGCCTTGGGACGCGCGGTGTGGCGTAGAAGGTCTGTTGTTTGATTTATTTGGTTTTTTGTCAGTCATGGTTTTCTTTTAGCGCGCGGATGCGCGGCGTCGTAAATTTTACTTAGATATTGATAATCGAGGTGCGTGTAGACCTGCGTGGTGGAGATGCTGGCGTGGCCTAACATCTCCTGTACGGCGCGCAAGTCACCGGATGATTGCAGCACGTGGGTGGCAAACGAATGGCGCAGCACGTGCGGGTGGACGTTGCTGGTGACGCCCTGCTTGATGCCCCATTGTTTCATACGCAATTGCACGACGCGTGGCGAAATGCGTGCGCCACGGCTGCCGACGAACAGCGCGATTTCACCGGCATTGGCCAGTTGCGGGCGCACCGCCAGCCAGGCTTGCAATGCGTTGATGGCGCAACTACCCAGCGGCACGATGCGGGTTTTTTGCCCCTTGCCGGTCACGCGCACTTCGCCTGCGGGGATATCTGCGCGCATCGCATCCGCGTTTAAATCAACCAGTTCCGCCAGTCGTAGCCCGGAGGAATAAAACAGCTCGAACATTGCCTTGTCGCGCAGCCCGTCAGGGGTGTCCGCCGGTAAATCCACCATGCGGATCGCCTGATCGGGCGATAACACTTGCGGCAGCGCCTTGGCAGATTTGGGGGCGCGTAAGCCGATACAGGGATTGCTGTCAAAACCGTGATCGCGCAGCAGATAGTTGTAGAA
>CAISHO010000005.1 GCA_903885165.1 uncultured Nitrosomonadales bacterium
ATTTTGCTGGTCTCGCACGACAGGGAATTTCTCAACGCCACGGTCAATCGCATCGCCCATGTTCATGACTGCGTGATCGATTGCTATGCCGGCGATTACGATGATTTCGAGCGCGCCCGAGCCGAGAAAATTGCTCAACAAAATCAAGCGTATGAGACGCAACAGTTAAAAATAGCCCATCTGGAAGATTTTGTGCGGCGTTTTCGCGCACAGGCCACCAAGGCTAAGCAGGCGCAAAGCCGCATTAAGGCGCTGGATCGACTCACCCGCATCGCAGCAGTGCATGTTACCGATGGTCACTTCGAGTTGGAAATCGAAGCGCCTGAACGCAGTCCTGATCTGTTGATGCGCTTGGATAACATGGGCTTCTCCTATGGCGAGAAGTCGCTGTTCAAAAATATGAACATGGTGCTCAGAGCCGGTGCGCGCATCGCCTTGCTGGGGCCTAACGGGGCGGGTAAATCGACTCTGATCAAATTGCTGGTGGGTGAGTTGACGCCGACCTCGGGGCGGCTGGATGTTACCCCCGAGATCCGTATCGGTTACTTCGCGCAGCATCAACTGGAAAATCTGGACAGTACGGCGACCCCTTTGCAACATATGGAGCGGGTCGCGCCGAAAGAAACCACGCTGGCCTTGCGTACCTTTTTGGGCCGCTTCGGGCTGGCCGGGAATGCTGAGGACAGGCCGGTGGCGAGTTTCTCCGGCGGAGAAAAAAGCCGCTTGGCGTTAGCGCTGCTGGCCTGGCAAAAGCCGCATCTGCTACTGCTCGATGAGCCGACCAACCATCTGGATCTGGATATGCGCGATGCGCTGACCATCGCGCTGGAAGAGTACGCCGGTGCGGTGGTGATCGTCTCCCATGATCGCAGTCTGATCCGCGCGGTGGCGGATGAGCTGTGGCTGGTGGCGGATGGTCAGGCGGCGTTGTTTGACGGCGATCTGGAAGATTACAAGACTTGGATCGAGCAGAGACGGCCGCGTGAGACGGTGCAGGCTAAGCCTGCCAAACCGGTTCAGGCTGCGGCTCCGAAGCCCAATAAAAAGGCATTGCAATCAAAGCGTAATAAACTTGAAGTGGAATTGAATAAGGTGCAAACCGAACTGGCGGAAATCAACCGTCAGTTAGGTGATCCAACCACCTATAGCAGTTGCAGCAATGATTTCATCGCGGGATTAAATGCTAGGCGCGAAATCGTGCAGGCAAAAGTCGATGAGCTCGAAGAGGTTTGGCTGGAGCTTGAAATGGCGCTGGAAGAATAGGGTGTCTGATCGTGCGGATACCTTTTTCACCAGATAGTGCGTGTAAATCGAAGGTTATATTTCGAACGCGCTTTTGAATTTTGAATAAATACTGATCATGTTAAATTCTTTACACGAAATTCAGAGTGTTTCTGTTGCGATTCGAGACGCGGTCGCGCCCGTATTTTTGTTGACTGGCGTGGGCTCCATCTTGTCAGTTCTGGTTAACCGACTGGGGCGCGCCGTTGATCGCGCCCGCGTTGTGAATTCGATGACGCAAGTGCAGCGACTCAAGGTGATCGGTGAGTTTGAAATTATCGTTCAGCGTACCGGCTGGATCAGACGTTCAATCGGGCTGATTACGCTGGCCGCCTTGTGTGTTTGCATGTCGATCGTCTCCTTGTTCGTCGAAGTTAAAATGGGGCTGAATGCGCCTGACTTTGTTTCAGACACATTTATTGCTGCGATGCTGTTTCTTATTTCCGGATTGTTGTGTTTTTTGCGGGAAATTGCGTTGGCCTCGCGCGAGATTATTTTTCTCAACCGGGATTGATCAACGCGTGCGCAGCCGGAACAGTCGTTCAGCTTTCTTCTGAGAACTATCCGTTAATCCCGCGTCAGTAAAAAGTATTTCTGTTTACTCACAATATCTGTGGATAACGCTGTGGATAAAGTTGGTGATAGCCGCCTTAACTTAGTGATGCATAAGGAGTTTTCTTGCGCTGCCTGTTTTTTATCTATATGGATTTCTATTAATAAACAACAGGTTGTATAATTTTATGTGGGCGAGTAGTAAGTTTCGATGTGCAAAGGGGCGTGATCGCTGGTTTTGTGGGTAATTTGAAATTTTCAATGTTTTTACGCTTCATTATTAATATAGGTTGAGTTCGCCTAAACTCGCTTTTACATTCAAGGTGTTGAAACTGATGCCGCCATGTTGTTCAATGAATTTTGTTCAGATGAGAGGGGATGAAATGAAATATCGGCACTACAAGGGTGGAATTTACGAGATGGTTTGCGAGGCACATTTAGAAGCAGAGCCGAATGTCATGATGGTTGTCTATAAATCGGCTGATGGCACGATCTGGACGCGGCCCAAAAAAGTTTTCTTTGAAGATGTTGCTCATGAGGGATTGCTTGTGCCGCGCTTCGCGCCGATAGTCTGAGGCGAATATTTGCATTGAACGGTTGATTATGGCGCCCCATCACAACGTTTATGTCATCGAACTCGCCAAGGACGTGCTGTCCGAAGCTAAATTCAGAAAATGCAATCCGGGTTATGTGACTGGCAAGCCTTGCGTATATGTCGGCATGACCGGCTTAGATCCGGATGTGCGCTTCGATAAACATAAGGCCGGTATTCAGTCCAATCGCTATGTAAAACAATACGGGTTGCACCTGATGCCAGATCTGTACGAAGGATTTAATCCGATGGGCTATGGCGAGGCGTGCGACACCGAGGTCGAGATCGGTATCGATTTGCGCAGTGCGGGCTTTGGTGTCTGGCAGGCTTGACGCGGTAAAACTCTTCCCGCCTCAGAATTTCCCTATAAATCATCCGCTAATCCCGCGTTAATAAAAGAGTATTTCTGTTTACCCACAATATCTGTGGATAACTCTGTGGATAAGGTGGGTGATTACCTCCTTAACTTCGTGTTGCATAAGGAGTTTTCTTGCGTTGCCTATTTTTTGATTTAATAAAATATTCATTATAAACAATTGGTTAGTTAAATTTGTTGGGTTGATCTGTTAGGCTCGCAGCGCGAAGTGGCGTGATTGCTGGCTTTGTGGGTAATTCCGAATTGTCAATGATTTTTGAGCGAAATTTTAATCCGGTCGTGCTTCAGGTCGAACTTATCTGTGTAATCAGGCAGTTACCTTGCGTATGCGGAGTGTGTATTACGAGGTGATGGTTCATTCCTTCGTGAAAGTGGCAAAATGCAACTTGTCTGCTTTGTCATTGTTGGCGCAATGTGGTTTAATCACACCCATGAAATTTCCTTTCAAGAACGTTGCCCTCATAGGTAAGCACAAGTCCCCGGAAGTAGCTGCGCCGTTGCTGCGTTTGGCTGATTTTTTGTCCGCCCAGGGGCTCAGCGTGGCGGTGGATAGTCTGACTGCCGAGAATTTGACCGGACATCCTTATCCCGTGATGGCGCTGGCCGATATGCCGCAAGTGGCGGATCTGGCTATCGTGATGGGCGGTGACGGGACGATGCTCAATATTGCGCGCACTTTCTCCCCGCATCATGTGCCGCTGATTGGTGTGAATCAAGGGCGATTGGGTTTTTTGACGGATCTGACGCTCGACAATATGCTCGACAGTATCACCGCGATGCTGGCCGGGCAGTTTGTCACCGAGAAGCGTTTGCTGCTGTCGGCCCGGGTGATGCGCAATGAGGTTGAGGTGTTCAGCGGTTTGGCCTTCAATGAAGTGGTGGTGCACCGCAGCCATATCAGCAGCATGATCGAGTTCGAAGTGCGCATCGACGGTCAGTATCTTTATAACCAGCGCGCCGATGGATTGATTGTCGCTACGCCGACCGGATCTACGGCTTACGCGATGTCGGCGGGCGGCCCTATCCTGCATCCGGGATTGGATGTGCTGGAGTTGGTGCCTATCTGTCCGCATACCCTCAGTAATCGCCCGATCGTCGTTAACAGTGCGTCGGTGCTGGAAATTTTAATGCACCGTAGCCACGATATTCGCGTGCGTCTGGATAGTCACACCAGTTTTGAATCGCAATTGAACGACAAAATTATCGTCACCCGACATCCGGATTATGCCTGTCTGCTGCATCCGGTCGGGCACAGCTACTACCATACCCTGCGCGAAAAATTGCTTTGGAATCAGGCGCTTTAACGGGCAAATAGCTATGCTGAAATTTTTAAGCATCCGCGATTTTGTTATCGTCTCCAATCTGGAGTTGGCTTTTGGCAGCGGATTTACCGCATTGACCGGTGAGACTGGTGCCGGGAAATCGATTTTGATCGACGCCTTGCTGCTGGCGCTGGGTGAGCGCGGCGATGCGACCATGGTGCGCAGCGGGTGTGAACGTGCCGAAATTACCGCTGAATTCGAAGTGAGCGCGATGCCCGCTTTGCAGGGTTGGTTGAATGAGCAGGCGCTAACCGGGGATGAAGGCGTGTGTCTAATGCGTCGCGTATTGGAAGCTGGCGGGCGTTCGCGTGGTTTTATCAACGGGCGCAGTGCTACCTTGCAGCAGATGCGTGAGGTTGGCGAACAAGTGCTGAATGTGCATGGTCAACACGCGCATCAAACTCTGTTACAACCGGATGCGCAGCGCGATCTGCTTGACGGTTATGCAAGCCTTCAGGCGGATACGGCGCTCGTCGCAGCCAGTTATCGCGAATGGCAAACTTTAAAAGCTCGCCGCATCAGTCTGACTCAGAATACCCAGGCGGTTGCGGCCGAACGTGAATTGTTGCAGTTTCAGCGCCGCGAGCTCGAAGCCTTGGCTTTTAACTTCGTCGACTGGGAAGAATTGCAGGTCGAGTACGCGCGTCTGGCGCATGCGGCGAGTCTCTTGGAGACGGCGGCCTTCGGGCTGGAAACCTTGAGCGAGGCGGATACCGCGTGCCTGGCGCAACTCAATGCCCTGACTACGCGCTTGCGCGACGGGATGGCGCACGATGCCAGTTTAGGTGATACCTTGCGATTGCTGGAGAGCGCACAGGCGGAAATGCAGGAAGCTGTGTACAGTCTGCGTCATTATCAGCAGCGTTTGGAGGCGGATCCTCGTGAACTTGCCGTCAAAGAGCAGCGTATTCAAGAGGTGATGAGTGTCTCGCGCAAATATCGCGCAACGCCGGAACGATTGCCTGAAGTGGCGGAGCAGATTGCCGCGCGTTTATCTGTGTTGGGTGATGAAGCCGATCTGGCGGAACTTTCGAAAAAGGAAGAGGCTGCACGTCAGCGCTATCAGGACAGCGCCAAACCCTTGAGCTGTGCGCGTGGGCTAGCTGCCGTGAAATTGTCGACGGAGATTACCGAGGCGATGCAGACGCTGGCGATGCAGGGCGGTCATTTTGCGGTGGCGCTGTTACCGCTGGCTGAGGGTAATGCGCATGGACTGGAAGCGGTCGAGTTCCAGGTCGCGGCTAATCCGGGTGTGCCGATGCGCAATATGGCGAAAGTGGCTTCCGGCGGTGAGTTATCGCGCATCAGTCTGGCGATACAAGTGGCGACCAGTCAAGTCGCCTGTGTGCCCACGTTGATCTTCGACGAAGTGGATAGTGGTATCGGCGGTCGGGTGGCGGAAATTGTCGGTTTATTGCTCAAACAATTGGGGCGTGATTATCAGGTGTTGTGTGTCACTCATCTACCGCAAGTGGCGGCGACGGCTGACAGGCAGTGGCAGGTGAGTAAAGCGGTGGAGCGCGGTGTCACCTTGAGTCACATCGAGGAATTGAGTCCCGTGCGGCGTATTGAGGAAATTGCGCGCATGCTGGGCGGCGTGACGATTACCGATACCACCCGTAAACACGCTGCAGAGATGCTGGGGCTTGAGGTATCATGCGGCTGACTTTGGAAAATTAAGAGACTATCAATATGCGTTTTAAAATCATTCTGCTTTCCCTGTTGCTCGCTTCCTGCGGCAACATTTCGCTGCTCGACTCTATCCCTATGCCGACATCCTATAAAATGGACATCCGTCAGGGGAATTTCGTGACGGCAGAAATGCGTGAAAAGATCAAGTTGGGGATGTCCAAATCTCAGGTGCGTTATGTTTTGGGCACGCCCATGGTGAGCGATGTGTTTCACGCCAATCGCTGGGATTATGTCTATCGTCTGGAGCAAAAAGCACGTCTGGTCGAACAGCAACGTCTGACGTTGTATTTTGAAAACGACAATCTGACCAAAATCGACGACAGCGATCTGCATGTGAAACCTGCGCCTGTCGTAGCAGAAGATAAATAATTGTAGATTCGTCTTGCAAGGAACTATAAATGCGCAAAATTAAAATCGCCATCGCCGGCAGTAGCGGCCGTATGGGAAAGATATTGTTGGAAAACGTGGCGGCCGCCGATGATCTGGTGTTGCACGCTGCACTGGAACACGGTGCAAGTTTGATGCTGGGTCGCGATGCCGGTGAATTTAGCGGTGTGGTGACCGGGGTGAAAATCAGCGCGGATGTTGAGGCTGCGCTGGCGGGTGCCGATGTATTGATCGATTTTACCCGTCCGGAAGGCACGTTGCATCATTTGGAAATTTGCCGCAAATTGGGTGTGGCACTGGTGATCGGGACGACAGGTTTCAATGCGCAACAGAAGGCCGTGCTGGGCGCGGCTGCACAGGATGTCGGTATCGTATTTGCCCCGAATATGAGCGTCGGGGTTAATCTACTGTTCAAGTTGCTGGAAACGGCGACGCGCGTCCTGTCCGAAGGTTACGATATCGAGATCATCGAAGCGCATCATCGCCATAAGGTCGATGCGCCTTCGGGTACTGCTTTAGGTTTGGGTGAGGTGGTGGCACGCACACTGGGTCGCGATCTGGCGGAATGCGCCGTTTATGGTCGTGAAGGCGTGACTGGTGAGCGCGATCCGTCCACCATCGGTTTTGCCACCGTGCGCGGCGGTGACATCGTGGGTGATCACACCGTGCTGTATGCGGGTATTGGCGAGCGCATCGAAATCACCCACAAGGCGAGCAGTCGGGCGACTTTTGCGCTGGGTGCGTTGCGCGCAGCACGTTTTCTGAAGGCCAATCCGGCCGGAATGTACGATATGCAGGATGTGCTGAAGCTAAAGTAACGGCATTATCCGGCTGGCCGGCATAACGGGTTATTTCTTTTTACAGGCGGTTTTCCATAGTTTTTCGCCTGGGCTGTCCGGGGCTAACGTTCTCCAGTCTCCTGCGTCCTTGTTGGTGTAAACGATGTCCCCCATGCCCATCGGTTCGGAGTGGCAGGTGGTATAAAGAATACGGGATATCTTATTCTCGCAGTCGTATTCCGTCATGTCTTTCATGGACATGAATTTTTTCCCCGAGGTCTCGGTCTTGACTTCCCGGTGATCAAACAAGTCCCACATACGCACTGTGTCCTTTAGTTTCTTGATGCTGGATGGGTCGGCATAGGCGGTCAGTTTGCTGTTACGGCTTACTTCAACCCATTCTGCCATCGCGCTGCTGCTCAAGGTAATCAGACAGGCTATAAAAAAAATACGGCGCATAAAGTTGCTCCTCTTATTTAAGTTAAAAGTATTTTGATGCCCATCAGGATTAGCACGGCACCGCCAAAAATCTCCGCTTTTGATTCCAGCCAGGTGCCACTGCGACGGCCTATCAGTACGCCGCTCCAACTAAAGCAGAAGGTGATGATGCCGATGATGAGGCAGGCAAGATAAGCATTGAAGTTTATCAGAGTCAGGCTGAAACCGGCGGCCATGGCGTCGATGCTGGTGGCGATTGCAAGCAGTAGCATCATCTTGCCGGAAACATTGGCAATATCCTCTTCGATACCTTCCTGCAGGCCTTCGTATAACATTTTTGCGCCTATCAGGGTCAGCAGGGCGAAGGCGATCCAGTGGGCGTAAGATTCAACCCAGCCTAATATGCCGCGACCTGCCAGATAGCCTATGAAAGGCATGGCGGCCTGAAAACCACCGAAGAAAAGTCCTGCCTTGAGTCCCGAAATCGCGATGTTGCACCGTTTTGCGCCCAGTCCGATCGAGACGGCGAAGGCATCCATGCTCAGGGCAATGGCCAAAATAAGTATATCCAGCATGGGTGGTCTTCTGTGAACTGGACTCGCAAGCCGCTGATAAAGCGTATTGTATAACATGCGTTTTTGCGTGGGGAATACAAAGTTTGCACTTGAGTTTGATGCCGTTCCTGCAATCCGCTATAATGCTCAACAATCTTTCGCGGGATGAGCTCACGGTTCTTCCCGCTTCTTTATGTCTATCTTGGGAGTATCTGGTGACGCAAACGAATCCTGCCATTCTTGTACTAGCCGATGGGACGGTGTTTCGCGGAGTTTCCATCGGAGCCGCCGGTAGTCGTGTAGGTGAGGTGGTTTTTAATACCTCGATGTCCGGCTATCAGGAAATTCTCACTGACCCGTCTTACTGCCGTCAAATCGTCACGCTAACCTGCCCGCATATCGGCAACGTGGGGGTAAACGACGAAGATGTTGAATCCCGTCAGGTATTTGCCAGCGGTCTGGTGATACGCGATCTATCTTTGACGGTGAGCAACTGGCGCAGCACACAGTCTCTGCCCGACTATCTGAAGGATAACGATGTGGTGGCAATCGCCGGCATCGATACCCGCAAACTCACGCGCATCCTGCGGGAAAAGGGCGCGCAAAGCGGTTGTATCGCGTCCGGCGCTGATGAAGTCGCGGCGCTCGCCGCTGCTCGCGGCTTTGCGGGTCTGGCCGGTATGGATCTGGCACAAGTTGCGACCTGCGATGAATCCTACGAATGGAACGAAGGCGTCTGGGATCTGGGTTCGGTACACGGGCAGGATAAAACCACCAAAACAGCGCTTCCGAAAACCTATCATGTTGTCGCTTATGACTTCGGTGTAAAACGCAATATCCTGCGCATGCTGGCTGAGCGCGGTTGCAAGATCACTGTCGTGCCGGCTAAAACCTCTGCGGCTGATGTGTTGGCGATGAATCCTGACGGCGTGTTTCTGTCGAACGGCCCCGGCGATCCGGAGCCTTGTGACTACGCGATTGCGGCGACCCAAGCTGTGTTGGAGACAGGTATTCCTCTGTTTGGCATCTGTCTCGGTCATCAGATTCTGGGTCTGTCCATCGGTGCTAAGACCGTCAAGATGAAGTTCGGTCATCGCGGCGCCAATCATCCGGTTCAGGATCTGGACACCAAACGCGTGATGATCACCAGCCAAAATCACGGTTTTGCCGTCGATGCGGCAACCTTGCCTGCGAATGCGCGTGCAACGCACGTCTCCTTGTTTGACGGTACGCTGCAAGGCTTTGAATTAACTGATAAACCTGCGTTCTGTTTCCAGGGTCACCCTGAAGCGAGTCCCGGCCCGCACGATGTGGACGGCTTGTTCGACAAATTTGTTGCAATGATGAAAGGAGCAAGTAGCAAGTAGCAAGTAGCAAGTAGCCAACATCGCACCGTAAGGTGCGCAACGCAGCTACAAGCTACAAGCCACAAGCTACAAGCTGACACCCTATGCCAAAACGTACTGATCTAAAATCCATACTCATCATCGGCGCAGGCCCTATCGTTATCGGTCAGGCTTGCGAGTTCGACTATTCCGGCGCTCAGGCTTGTAAGGCGTTGCGCGAAGAGGGTTACCGCGTTGTGCTGGTGAACTCGAATCCGGCCACCATCATGACCGATCCGGACATGGCGGATGCGACCTATATCGAGCCGATCACCTGGCAGATCGTCGAAAAGATCATCGCAAAAGAGCGCCCCGACGCGATTTTGCCGACCATGGGCGGCCAGACTGCGTTGAATTGCGCGCTGGACTTGGCGCATCACGGTGTGCTGGAAAAATACAACGTCGAGATGATAGGCGCGTCCCGTGAAGCCATCGATATGGCGGAAGATCGTGAAAAATTTAAACAGGCGATGACCCGTATCGGTCTGGCGTCGGCTCGTTCCTTCATTGCGCACAGCATGGAAGAAGCGTTGCAAGTTCAGCAAGTACTGGGTTTTCCGACCGTGATCCGTCCGTCCTTCACCATGGGTGGTTCCGGTGGCGGTATCGCTTACAATCGTGAAGAATTTGTCGAGATCTGCGAGCGCGGTCTGGAAGCCTCGCCGACCAGCGAATTGCTGATCGAAGAGTCCTTGCTCGGTTGGAAAGAATACGAAATGGAAGTGGTGCGTGATCGCAATGACAATTGCATCATCATCTGTTCGATCGAAAATCTGGACCCGATGGGTGTGCATACCGGTGATTCGATCACCGTAGCGCCTGCGTTGACCCTGACCGATAAGGAATATCAGATTTTGCGCGATGCCTCGCTGGCCGTGTTGCGCGAAATTGGCGTGGAAACCGGCGGTTCCAACGTGCAGTTCTCCATTAATCCGGACGACGGACGCATGGTGGTGATCGAGATGAATCCGCGCGTGTCGCGTTCTTCCGCATTGGCGTCCAAGGCGACTGGTTTCCCGATCGCCAAGGTGGCAGCGAAACTGGCCGTGGGTTACACGTTGGATGAGTTGCAAAACGATATCACGGGCGGCGCGACACCGGCATCGTTTGAACCGACCATCGACTATGTCGTTACCAAGATTCCTCGTTTTGCCTTTGAAAAATTCCCGCAAGCCAATGATCGCCTGACCACGCAGATGAAGTCGGTCGGTGAGGTGATGGCGATCGGTCGCACTTTCCAGGAATCTTTCCAGAAGGCCTTGCGCGGCCTTGAAGTCGGCGTTAATGGTTTGGATACCAAATTCAGTAATCTGGATGCGGTGACGGCTGAATTGCGCAATCCCGGCCCTGATCGCATCTGGGCGGTGTCCGATGCCTTTCGTTTGGGGTTGACTGTTGAAGATGTGTTTAATATCAGCAAGATAGACCGCTGGTTTTTGGTGCAGATTGCTGATTTGATCCGTCAGGAGCAATCTTTGCTCGGACGACCTCTGGAGAGTGTGGCAGCCGATGAGATGCGCGCTTTGAAGCGCAGCGGTTTTGCCGATGCCCGTTTGGCTGATTTGCTGGAAACCGATCCTGCTGCGATCCGCGCCTATCGTCATGCAATGGGTGTGCGTCCGGTGTATAAACGCGTAGACACCTGCGCAGCAGAATTTTCCACCGATACCGCCTACATGTATTCCACTTATGAAGAGGAATGCGAAGCGGCGCCGACAAACAACAAAAAAATCATGGTGTTAGGTGGCGGACCTAATCGTATCGGTCAGGGTATCGAGTTCGACTATTGCTGCGTGCATGCTGCGCTGGCGATGCGCGAAGACGGCTACGAGACCATTATGGTCAACTGCAATCCTGAAACGGTTTCCACCGACTACGATACATCTGATCGTCTGTATTTCGAGCCGCTGACGTTAGAAGATGTGCTGGAAGTCGTGGCCATCGAGAAGCCGATCGGCGTAATCGTGCAATACGGCGGTCAGACTCCATTGAAGTTAGCGCAAGGTTTGGCCAAGAATGGCGTGCCGATCATCGGTACTACGCCTGATATGATCGACTGCGCGGAAGATCGCGAACGTTTCCAGAAGATGCTGATGGGCTTAGGCTTGAAGCAGCCGCCTAACCGGATTGCCAGCAGTGTGGCCGAAGGGCTTGCCGGTGCGGCTGAGATCGGCTATCCGCTGGTGATGAGACCGTCCAATGTGCTGGGCGGCCGCGGTATGGAAATCATCCATACTCAGCCCGATCTGGAACGCTATATGCGTGAAGCCAATGAAATGGCGCGCGTCTACCCTGAGCGCATGCCTATTCTGCTTGATCGTTTCCTGAACGATGCGATTGAAGTAGATGTGGACGCGGTATCGGATGGCGTTGAAGTGATTATCGGCGGCATCATGGAGCACATTGAGGAAGCTGGTGTGCATTCGGGAGATTCAGCCTGTTCGCTGCCACCTTTCAGTCTGTCCAAAGAGCTGCAAGACGAATTGCGTCGTCAGACCGTGGCAATGGCGCGTGCGCTGAACGTGGTTGGTCTGATGAATGTGCAGTTTGCGATTCAGGGTGAAATCGTCTACGTGCTGGAAGTCAATCCGCGCGCTTCGCGCACCGTACCTTTCGTCTCCAAGGCGACCGGTGTGCCGCTGGCTAAGATTGCTGCGCGTTGTATGGCGGGGCAAAGTCTGGCGCAACAAGGCGTGACCTGTGAGGTGATCCCACCTTATTATTCGGTTAAGGAAGCGGTATTCCCGTTCATCAAGTTCCCCGGCGTTGATGTTATCTTAGGACCTGAGATGAAATCGACTGGTGAAGTGATGGGTGTGGGCGATACCTTTGCCGAGGCTTTCGTTAAATCACAACTGGCTGCCAGTGTGAAGTTGCCGAAAGACGGCAATGTATTCATCAGTGTGCGCGATGCGGACAAGGCAGGGGCGGTAGAAATTGCCCGTTCTCTGGTTGATATCGGCTTTACCATGCTGGCGACACGCGGCACGGCGGCGGCGATCGAGGCGGCTGGTGTTGCGGTCAAGCTGGTGAATAAAGTCGGCGAAGGTCGTCCTCACATCGTTGATATGATCAAGAATGGTGAAGTTAACCTGATCATGAATACGGTCGAGAGTAAGCCTTCCGCGATGCGTGATTCCTACTCTATCCGTCATGCGGCTTTGCAGGGGCGCGTGACGTATTACACCACGTTAGCCGGTGCGCGTGCCGCCTGTGTCGGGATGCATCATCTGGCTGATTTGCAGGTGTATGACGTGCAGACACAACATCTAAGAAAAGCAGCTATTAGCTTATAGCTTGTGGTTTGTAGCCTGTGGCTTGTAGCTTGTAGCTACTCGCTACAGGCTAATAATTGTCACCTAACGATTCAGAGAGTATCAGTATGATCAAGATTCCATTGACTTTGGTTGGCGCGGAAAAAATGCGTCAAGAGTTGCACAAGTTAAAGACGGTTGAGCGCCCTTGGGTGATTAACGCGATTTCCGAAGCGCGCGCGCAAGGTGATTTGTCGGAAAATGCCGAATATGAAGCCGCCAAGGACAAGCAGGGCTTTGTCGAAGGTCGTATTATCGAGCTGGAAAGTAAATTAGGCAGCGCGCAGATCATCGATCCTAAGACACTTAACGCTAGTGGGCGATGTGTGTTTGGTTCGACGGTGATGCTGGAAGAGTCAACCAGCGGGGATGTGGTGACTTATCAGATCGTCGGTGACGATGAGGCAAATATCAAGGAACGCAAAATATCGATCAGTTCACCGATTGCGCGTGCGTTGATCGGTAAGAGCAGCGGTGATGTGGCTGAAGTCAGGACGCCGGGTGGTATCCGGGAATACGAATTGATTGAAGTACAGTACATCTAAAGCGGGTAGTAGAAAGTGGTTAGTGGGAAGTTCATTCGCCACTGAGGCACGCAGTGCCATCCCACTTCCCACTTCCTGTTTTACCTGTTGCCCAGTTGTTTCTTGGTGAGCGGTTTTTTACCCTTGTGGCGCGGCATTTGGCGAATTTCAATTTTGCCGGCATCCGGATTGGGTTTATACACCACCAGAATTTTGCCGATATGTTGTACGGGTGCGGCATCCAGTTGTGTGCAAATCTCGGTCAACATGGCTTCACGGTCATCGCGCTCTGCCATGACGCGAATTTTGATCAGTTCGTGTTGTTTTAAAGTGACCGCGATTTCTTTCAAGACTGACTCGGTCAGCCCCGCATTGCCTATCATGACGGTCGGCTTTAATTGGTGCGCACGGCCCTTAAGGGACAAGCGTTCTGTTACGGTTAGTGCTAGCATAATTTTCTCAATAATATCTCAGGTATGGATTCTAAACGATGAAGCCCTCCAAAACCAGCAAACAGTGGATGCGAGAGCATATTAATGATCCTTTTGTTCAGCAAGCGCAGAAAGATGGCTATCGTTCACGCGCAGCGTACAAACTTTTGGAGATTGATGCCAAGGATCATTTGCTCAAACCCGGGTTAGTGGTGGTCGATTTAGGCGCGACGCCGGGTGGATGGTGTCAGGTGGTCGCGAATAAGTTGGGAGAAAACGGCAAGATCATCGCGCTTGATTTGCTGCCGCTGGATCCGCTGCGCGGGGTTGAATTTATTCAGGGGGACTTTCGCGACGAGGAAATCCTTAAAAAACTGGAAAATAGTCTGCAAGGAAAACCTGTGGGGCTTGTAATTTCAGATATGGCCCCCAACTTCAGCGGGGTCGGTGCCGTCGATCAGGATAGATGTATTTATCTGGCAGAGCTGGCGATGGAGTTCGCCTTTGAACACTTGAATCCGGATGGTGCATTTCTGGTGAAAGTGTTTCAGGGTTCAGGGTTTGAGGAATATATGAAGTTGATGCGCACCCGTTTTACCAAAGTAGTAGCGCGTAAACCCAAAGCATCCCGCGATCGCAGCAGTGAAGTGTATTTGTTGGGCATAGGAAAGCTTGAGTAATCGGCAGATACATAGTCTAATGACAGTCTTGTGTCGTCTTGAAGTTCGTATAAGGAAATATCTTGAACAATTTTAAAAGTATTGCAATCTGGTTGGTCGTGGCGCTGGTTTTGATGACCGTGTTCAATCAGTTCAATTCGCGTCAGCAACAGACGGCGCAGGCGCATCTGGACTATTCGCAATTCCTGGATCAGGTCAAGAAGGGACAGATTGCCAAGGTTGTCATTGAAGGGCGCACATTGAATGCGACGACGACGGACGGCAAGCGCGTCAGCACTTTCGCGCCCAGCGATCTGTGGATGGTGTCTGATCTGCTGAAAAATGGCGTCAACATCGAGGCTAAGCCTGAAGAGGAGCAAGGCTTCTTCTCTCAAGTATTTATTTCCTGGTTCCCGATGATTTTACTGATCGGTGTCTGGATATTCTTCATGCGCCAGATGCAGGGCGGCGGTAAGGGCGGTGCTTTTTCCTTCGGCAAGAGCAAGGCGCGTCTGCTGGACGAAGCCAAGGAGCGTTTAACTTTTGCCGACGTGGCAGGTTGCGACGAAGCGAAAGAGGAAGTGTCTGAATTAGTTGACTTTTTGCGCGACCCGACCAAATTTCAGAATCTGGGTGGACGTATTCCTCGCGGCGTGCTGATGGTGGGTAGCCCGGGTACCGGTAAAACGCTGCTGGCCAAGGCGATTGCGGGCGAAGCGAAAGTGCCGTTCTTCTCCATCTCCGGTTCTGATTTCGTGGAAATGTTTGTCGGTGTGGGCGCAGCGCGGGTACGCGACATGTTCGAACAGGCCAAGAAACAATCCCCTTGCATCATCTTTATCGATGAAATCGATGCTGTCGGTCGTCAGCGCGGTGCTGGTTTGGGTGGCGGCAACGATGAGCGTGAACAGACGCTGAATGCCTTGCTGGTTGAGATGGATGGTTTTGAAGGCGCGTCTGGTGTGATCGTGATCGCGGCAACCAATCGTCCGGATGTACTGGATGCGGCGCTGCTGCGCCCGGGACGTTTCGACCGCCAGGTCGTGGTGCCTTTGCCTGATATACGCGGCCGTGAACAAATTCTGATGGTGCATATGCGTAAAGTGCCTTGCGCACCGGATGTAGATGCCAACGTGATCGCACGCGGAACCCCCGGTATGTCAGGTGCGGATCTGGCCAATCTGGTCAACGAAGCGGCGCTGTTTGCAGCGCGCCGCACTAAACGCTTCGTCGAAATGGACGATTTTGAAGCGGCCAAGGACAAAATCTTCATGGGTGCCGAACGCCGCTCCATGGTGATGCCGGAAGAAGAACGTCGCAACACGGCTTATCACGAGTCGGGTCATGCTGTGGTCGCCAAACTGATGCCCAAGACCGATCCTGTGCATAAGGTGACGATCATCCCGCGCGGTCGCGCGCTGGGTCTGACCATGCAATTGCCTTCTGAAGACCGCTACAGTATGGATAAGGAACGCATCCTCTCCACGCTGGCGGTGTTGTTTGGCGGGCGCATCGCGGAAGAAATCTTCATGAATCAGATGACCACAGGTGCGTCGAACGATTTCGAACGCGCAACCGATATGGCGCGCAAGATGGTGACGCAATGGGGAATGTCTGATGCCTTGGGTCCCATGGTCTATGGCGAAAATGAAGGTGAAGTGTTTTTGGGTCGTTCGGTGACCACGCACAAGAATATCTCGGAAGCGACCATGCAGAAAGTGGACGTCGAGATTCGACGCATCATTGATCAGCAGTACACCTTGGCGCGTCATTTGATTGAAACGCATCGCGACAAAATCGAAGCGATGACGCACGCGCTGCTGGAGTGGGAGACGATAGACGCAGATCAGATCAACGATATCATGGACGGTAATCCACCGCGTCCTCCTAAACCTAGCCAGGCCAGACAAGCGCCCAAACCACCTGCGGATCAAGCGCCTACTGCACCGGCCACCACGCCTACGCAACCTGCGCAGGAAATCTAAATAAGGCAGGAGCGAGGAACGAGGAGTGAGGAGCGAGTAACAATACACCTCAGTCCTCTGTCCTCTGTCCTCAGTCCTCAGTCCTGATGCTCTCTTGCGGTTTATTCCAATTTAATCTCTCTCGTCCACTTGTCATGGGGATAGTCAATGTCACGCCCGATTCCTTTTCGGATGGCGGCAGGCTCGGACAAGAGGCGATTCTCCATGCGCGCCAGTTGGTCGCGGATGGCGCGGATATCCTCGATATCGGCGGTGAGTCTACCCGCCCGGGTGCGCCTTCTGTCGGTGTGCAGGAAGAGCTGGATCGTGTGCTACCCGTGATCGATGGTTTGCGAGATCTGTCTGTTCCTATGTCTATCGATACCTTTAAGCCCTCTGTGATGAAGGCGGCGATCGCCTATGGGGTGCAGATGGTCAATGACATCAATGCGCTACAGGATGTCGCTGCGCTGCAGTTAGTCGCAAACAGTCAGGTTGCCGTGTGTCTGATGCACAAACAGGGTGACCCGCAAACCATGCAGAATCAACCTGTGTATCGGGATGTAGTCGAAGAGGTGATTGAGTTTTTACGGGTGCGCATCGAGGCGGCTGTATCGGCTGGCATCGCAAGAGAGCGAATTACAATCGACCCCGGTTTCGGTTTCGGCAAGACGCTGGGACATAATATGGCGCTGTTAAGAGAATTACCTAGATTCGCGGTATTGGGTGTGCCGGTACTGGCAGGCTTATCCCGCAAATCGATGCTGGGTGAGTTGACAGGGCAGGATGCCGGGCATCGTATGCCGGCGAGCGTCGCAGCGGCGCTCATTGCCGTGCAGCGCGGTGCAAAAGTGGTGCGGGTTCACGATGTCAGGGCGACGGTGGACGCGATGAAAGTCTGGAATGCAATAAACGGAGAAGTACGATGAGCAGAAAATATTTCGGCACGGATGGGATACGTGGCAGGGTAGGTGATTTTCCGATTACACCCCAGTTTGTGATGAATTTGGGTTATGCGGCAGGCAAGGTTTTAGCAAGCGCTGAGCACACCGTGGGTGAGAGACCTGCGGTATTGATTGGCAAGGACACGCGCATCTCGGGTTATATGTTGGAATCCGCCTTGCAGGCAGGTTTAATTGCCGCCGGTGTGGATGTCTATCTGGCAGGTCCCATTCCGACACCGGCGGTGGCGTATTTGACGCGCACCTTGCGTTTGCAGGCGGGCGTGGTTATCTCAGCCTCTCATAATCCGTATGAAGATAATGGCATCAAATTTTTCTCCGCCATGGGGACCAAACTGCCCGATGAAATTGAACACGCTATCGAGGCTGGGTTGGAAGGTGATATCGTCATCGAGTCCTCGAATCACTTGGGTAAAGCCAAGCGGCTGGACGATGCTGTCGGTCGGTACATTGAATTCTGCAAGGGGACTTTCCCGTCTTCCATGAATCTACGCGGTATGAAAATCGTGGTGGATTGCGCACATGGTGCCACCTATCACATCGCCAGAAATGTGTTTCACGAACTGGGCGCTGAGGTTGTTGCCATTGGCGTGCATCCGGATGGTAAAAACATCAATCATGGTTATGGTGCCACTGCTCCGGCCAATTTGCAGAAGGCAGTTGTTGAACACAAGGCAGATCTGGGTATCGCGCTTGATGGCGATGGCGACAGATTGGTGATGGTAGATAGCGCGGGTGTGTTGTGTGACGGCGATCAATTGTTGTACGTGATTGCCCGTCAGCGTAAGGAACAAGGCCGTTTGCCAGGGGGCGTGGTGGGAACGTTGATGAGCAATCTGGCCTTTGAACATGCGCTGCAAAAGATGGATATTCCATTTATGCGCGCAAAAGTAGGCGATCGCTACGTGATGGAATTGCTGACCCAGCAAGGCTGGGAATTAGGTGGGGAGAATTCCGGCCATATCATCTGTCTGGATAAGCACAGCACCGGGGATGGTATCGTTTCCGCACTGGAGGTGTTACTTTCATTACATGTCAAAAATCAGACGCTTACTGAGGCTTTATCGGATTTGCATATGTATCCTCAGGTGCTTATAAATGTTCGCGTTGCTCGTGGTGTTGATTGCCTTAAACATGCTGAGGTGGCGGCGGCGGTTGCAGAAGTTGAGCTGGCACTCGATGGGCGTGGGCGTGTTTTACTGCGTCCTTCCGGTACAGAACCGCTGCTGCGCGTGATGGTGGAAGGTGAGGACAAGGCGTTGGTTGAACAATCCGCGCAGCGTATCGCTGATGTAGTACGCAAACTCTCCGCAGCCTGATACCCCCCCCGCCTGCCTATTGACAGGCGGAATGAAACGCCGCTTAGCGGGTTATTCTTTCAGGACAATCCGTCTTATGCGGCGACAGCTTCTTCCTCGAATTCCAGTACGACCTTTTTGTCTTTTACATCCACGGTGACATGACCACCGTGCGCCAAACGTCCAAACAGTAGTTCATCGGCCAGGGCCGACCGGATAGTGTCCTGGATCAGGCGCGCCATCGGACGTGCACCCATCAGCGGATCGAAGCCGTTCTCAGCCAGATGTTCCTTGAGATTTTCTGTGAAGACGGCATCGACTTTCTTGTCGTGTAACTGCTCTTCCAATTGCATCAGGAACTTATCTACCACGCGCAGGATGACGTCGCGATCAAGTGCTGCGAATGAGACGATGGCATCCAGACGATTGCGAAATTCGGGTGTGAACATCCGTTTGATGTCTATCATCTCGTCACCGGCAGAAGCGGTCTTGGTAAAGCCGATTTGCGTCTTGTTGAGCGCTTCCGCGCCCGCATTGGTGGTCATGATGATGACAACGTTGCGGAAATCCGCTTTTCGACCATTATTGTCGGTCAGTGTGCCGTGATCCATTACCTGCAGCAGGATGTTAAAGATATCCGGATGCGCCTTTTCGATTTCATCGAGCAGCAAGACGCAGTGTGGTTGTTTACTGATCGCTTCGGTCAACAGACCTCCCTGATCGAACCCCACATAACCTGGTGGCGCACCGATCAGACGTGATACGGCGTGGCGCTCCATATATTCGGACATATCGAAGCGATGCAGCGGCATGCCCATCGAAAAAGCCAGTTGTTTGGCGACTTCCGTCTTGCCGACCCCGGTAGGACCAGAAAACAGGAAACTGCCGATCGGCTTTTGAGGATTACCCAGTCCGCTGCGTGACATTTTGATGGCGCGCGCCAGGGTGTCGATGGCCTTGTTTTGGCCGAATACCGTGGTTTTTAAGTCGCGATCGAGATTCTTCAACGCATTGCGGTCATCGTGCGAGACGGTGCGGGTCGGGATGCGCGCAATCTTGGCGATGATCTCCTCGATTTCATGCTTACCTATGGTTTTCTTCTGTTTGGATTTGGGCAAAATACGCTGTGCGGCACCGGCTTCATCCAGTACATCAATCGCTTTGTCCGGCAAGTGGCGGTCATTGATAAATCGTGCGGACAGCTCGGCGGCGCAGGTAATTGCGGCGGCAGTAAATTTGATGTTGTGATGATCCTCGAAGCGTGATTTTAATCCCTTTAGAATTTCGATGGTCTGCTCTACCGAGGGTTCTGGCACGTCGACTTTCTGGAAACGGCGTGACAGCGCGGTATCCTTTTCGAAGATGCTACGATATTCCTGATATGTGGTCGCGCCTATACATTTTAATGCGCCGCTGGATAAGGCCGGCTTGAGCAAGTTGGAGGCGTCCATGGTGCCTCCTGAGGCCGCGCCCGCACCAATCAGAGTATGGATCTCATCGATAAACAGAATGGCATTGGGCGCTTCCTTTAATTCTTTTAGCACGGCCTTTAAGCGCTGTTCGAAGTCGCCGCGATATTTGGTGCCGGCTAACAGTGAGCCCATGTCTAACGAATAGACTTGTGCATCTTTGAGTATGTCGGGTACGTTGTCTTCGACGATGCGGCGCGCCAGTCCTTCGGCGATCGCTGTCTTGCCAACGCCCGCCTCACCGACTAGTAGCGGGTTGTTTTTGCGGCGACGGCACAGCGTCTGAATCACGCGTTCCAGTTCATCTTCGCGTCCAATCAACGGGTCTATCTTGCCCTCTAAAGCCAGCGCATTCAGACCCACTGTGTACTGTTTAAGCACGCCTTCATCGGCGGGTTCGGGTGACGTTTCGGGTGGGGTGATTGCGGGTTGCAGTTCTTTGTTGCTGCCGTGCACAATTTGATTGACCACCTCGATGCGGGTGATGTTGCGCTGGTTCAGAAAATGAACCGCGTGGGAATCCTTCTCGCCAAATAAGGCCGCCAGAATATTCGCCCCGGATACTTCCTTCTTGTTAGCCGACTGCGCATGGAGAATGGCGCGCTGAATCACGCGTTGAAATCCTAGGGTGGGCTGTGTGTCCATGTCACCCTGGCCGGAAACGACCGGCGTATTGGTGTCGATGAATTCAGTGATCGTCTGGCGTAATTCGTCGATATTCGCGCTGCAGGCTCGTAGCACCTGAGCGGCAGAGGCGTTGTCCAGCATGGCAAGCAACAAATGCTCAACCGTGATGAATTCGTGACGTTTTTGGCGGGCTTCGACAAATGCTAAATGCAAACTAACTTCTAGGTCTTGCGCGATCATTTTAATTTTCCTCCATGCCACATCGTAGGGGATGTCCCTGTTGCTGCGCGTATTCTGTTACTTGTAGCACCTTGGTTTCGGCCACATCTCGAGTAAATATGCCGCACACAGCTTTGCCTTCATTGTGTACTTTGAGCATCAACTGGAGCGCGCGTTCACGGTTGATCGCAAAAAAACGCTCCAGTATCTCAATGACAAACTCCATCGTCGTGTATTCATCGTTGTACAAAATCACTTTAAACATGCCGGGCGGCTTGGATTTCAGGCGTTCCGGTGCGAGTGCGGTGTTGCTTTCATGTTTGATAGACATTGATTCCATTCTGTCATTATATACAGCCTGTAAGCTTAACGATTAGCGATACTTTTTCAAGCCTGTTCTGTTAATTAAAATATCTGTTTGACAAATGCGGTCATTCAAGAGTTAAATACCAACTGGCGTTTGATTCAAAGTGTCTGCAGTACTGGTTTTGCCGTGTGCGGTCTTGGATTCAAACAGTTTCGCGGGGGGCCCCCGTTTTTAAATAGTAAGGAAGTAATCACATGGCAACTGGTACAGTTAAATGGTTTAACGATGCAAAAGGTTTCGGTTTCATCACGCCTGATGATGGTAGCGAAGACCTGTTTGCGCACTTCTCCGCAATCAACATGAGCGGATTCAAGTCACTCAAAGAAGGTCAAAAGGTTACTTTTGACGTGGTACAAGGCCCTAAGGGCAAGCAAGCTTCTAACATCCAGGCTCCTTAATCGGTTGTTAGTGAAAAAACCCGGCGCTGCCGGGTTTTTTTTTGCCTGTCCGGTTGTTGGCGGACGGGCCATTCCCTATGCCGAAATTGCTGCCAGCGCTGCGTTTAGCGTGTTGCTGGGGCGCATCGCTTTCGAGGTCTTGTCAAAATCCGGGTGATAATAACCGCCCATATCTACCGGATTTCCCTGCGCTGCAATCAGTTCTGCATTGATCTTAGCTTCATTGTCCGTGAGCGTCTTGGCCAATTCAGTGAAACGCGCCTGTATCCCTAGATCCTTGGTTTGTGCAGCCAATGCCTGAGCCCAGTACAGCGCCAGATAGAAGTGACTGCCCCGGTTGTCAAGTTCACCCACACGGCGGGCCGGAGAGCGGTTGTTTTCCAGAATTTTTCCGTTAGCCACATCCAGCGTTACGGCTAGCACTTCAGCCTTGGCGTTGCCAAACTTCTGGCTCAAATGCTCCAGTGAAGCGCCCAGTGCCAAGAACTCACCGAGTGAATCCCAACGCAAATAGCCTTCCTGCTGGAATTGCTGCACGTGCTTGGGTGCTGAACCGCCGGCCCCTGTCTCGAACAGGCCACCGCCACTCATCAGTGGGACGATAGACAGCATTTTAGCGCTGGTGCCTAGCTCCAGTATCGGGAACAGATCAGTCAGGTAATCGCGCAACACGTTGCCGGTAACGGAGATGGTGTCCAGTCCCGCGCGGATGCGTTCGATTGAACGTTGAATCGCATCTTCAGGCGTCATGATGCTGATGTCCATGCCGCTGGTGTCGTGATCCTTCAGGTAGTGTTCTACTTTCTGAATGATCTGTGCATCGTGCGCGCGGTTTTTGTCCAGCCAGAAAATGGCCGGTGTGCCGGTGACGCGTACGCGGGATACCGCCAGTTTCACCCAGTCCTGAATCGGTGCATCCTTCACCTGGCACATGCGGAAGATATCGCCTTCTTCTACGTTTTGTTCCAGCAGGGTTGCTCCGGACGAATCGATCACGCGTACCGTGCCATTGCCCGTCATTTGGAAAGTCTTGTCGTGCGAACCATATTCCTCGGCTTGTTGCGCCATCAGGCCGACATTGGGTACGCTGCCCATGGTTTTTGGATCGTATGCGCCGTGTTTCTTGCAGTCAGCGATGACGACCTGATAGATGCGTGCGTAGCAGCGGTCTGGGATCATCGCCTTGGTGTCGTGCAGCTTGCCGTCCACACCCCACATCTTGCCTGAATCACGTATCATCGCGGGCATCGAGGCGTCGACGATTACATCGCTCGGTACATGCAAATTGGTGATGCCCTTGTCTGAATTGACCATCGCCAGTTCCGGGCGGGTCGCGTAAGTCGCCTTGATGTCGGCTTCGATTTCTGCGCGTTGTGCGTCGGGCAGTTTAGCAATCTTGGTATAAAGATCGCCTAGGCCGTTGTTGACGTTGACACCCAGTTCACGGATGACGGACGCGTGTTTTTCGAAGACATCCTTGAAATAGACGGTCACTGCGTGGCCGAACATGATGGGGTCGGAAATCTTCATCATGGTGGCTTTAAGGTGCAACGACAGCAATACGCCCTGTTTTTGAGCGTCTGCTATCTGTTCTTCGTAAAAATCACGCAAGGCGCGGCGACTCATGACGCACGCATCGATGACTTCTCCCGCCTGTAAGGTGACTTTTTCCTTCAAAACGGTCGTTTTGCCATCGTTGCCGGCAAATTCGATACGAACCGCTGTGGCATTACTCACTGTAGTTGACTTCTCACTGCCGTAAAAGTCGTTTCCGTTCATGTGCGCTACATGGGTTTGGGAGTCGCTGCTCCATGCGCCCATTTTGTGCGGATTTTTTTGTGCGAATTGTTTGACTGAAAGTGCGGCGCGACGGTCTGAATTACCTTCTCTCAATACTGGGTTTACCGCACTGCCGAGCACCTTGCTATAGCGTGTCTTGATCGCCTTCTGTTCGTCGTTTTGCACCTCTTCAGGATAATCAGGAATATTGAAGCCTTGTGACTGCAACTCTTTGATCGCGGCCTTCAATTGTGGCGGAGTGGCGCTGATGTTAGGTAATTTGATGATGTTGGCTTCCGCTTTTAGCGTCAGTTGACCAAGTTCAGTCAGTTCGTCAGCGATTTTCTGGTTTGCGGTCAGATTTTCCGGGAAATTCGCGAGGATGCGTCCTGCAAGCGAAATGTCGCGGGTTTCGACAGCAACACCAGCCGCGTGGGTGAACGCCTGGATGATGGGGAGTAGGGAGTAAGTTGCCAGTGCCGGTGCTTCATCGACCATCGTGTAAATAATCTTATTGCTTGTCATATTTTTCTCTTTAGTTAGTGATAATTCATAAACCAGCTGATACTCGCTATTACAGGCTGAAACTGCATGCATGTATTAACGCTTGATGCGGTGAGACACGGTAAAATGACTGCTTAAAAATAGAATGGAACTCCGATGGGACGCATTTTGCTGTTCAATAAACCGTTTGGCATCATTTGCCAGTTCAGTTCAGATGGCATGCATCCGACGCTGGCGGATTATATTCCTCTTCCGGAATTTTATCCTGCCGGAAGACTGGATACGGACAGTGAGGGGCTGCTGGTATTGACCGACGATGGTCAGTTGCAACACCGCATCACCGATCCCAAACATAAGTTGGCCAAGACCTATTGGGTGCAGGTAGAAGGCGTGCCGGATGCTACAGCGCTGGATAAACTTCGCACGGGTGTAGCGCTTAATGACGGAATGACTCGACCTGCCGGTGCGAATCTGATGGCTGAACCGTTGGGTTTGTGGCCGCGCAATCCGCCTGTGCGTGAACGAAAGTTGATTCCGACCAGTTGGCTGGAACTCACCATCCGGGAAGGCAAAAATCGTCAGGTGCGCCGTATGACCGCCGCAGTTGGATTTCCTACCTTGCGTCTGATTCGCTACCGTATCGGTGACTGGATGCTGGATGGTATTGAACCTGGCAAGTGGGTGATGGGGTAACGCAGGATGCAGGATGCAAGATTTGTGGGTGGCATTGCAGGCGGCTGGCTGATATGCTTACGCCTTTGCACAGGAGTTGAAGATGATAAAAACACTATGGGCGATCACGCTGGTCGCTGTTACTACTTTCGCCGGCGCCGCGGAAAATTCGGCGCCACCAGTGTCGGTCAAGGGCGAGGTGCTCGAAGTTCGCGATGTCGAGAGTTACACCTATTTGCGTTTGAAGACGCAAGAGGGTGAAACTTGGGCTGCAGTGGCTAAGGCGCCAGTCAAAAAAGGTAGTGACGTCACGATTGAAAACGTGATGGTTATGGATAACTTTGTCAGCAAAACGCTGAAAAAGACGTTCAAAACGATACTGTTCGGTAGTCTTGCTGGTGCGCAAAGTTCACCTGTTGCGCCAGGTCTAGGGATGGCAACGTCTCATGCGATCAATAAGATCAATGTGGCCGATATCCATGTGCCGCGTGCGGTAGGGGAAAATGCCAAAACGGTTGCGGAAATTGTCAGCAAGGCGGTTGAGCTTAAAGATAAGCCGGTGTTGGTGCGTGGCAAGATTGTGAAATATAACCCGGGGATTATGGGGAAAAACTGGATACATCTGCGCGACGGTTCGGCGGCGAACACGAATGGCGATATTCTGGTGACAACCACGAATGCCGCTAAGTTGGGTGATATCGTGACGGTGAAGGGGGTGGTGCGCAACGATAAAGACTTCGGTTCGGGCTATTTCTATAAGGTACTGATAGAAGACGCAGCCTTGCAACCTTGATTGAATTCACTGCATACCGGCGTGTTTGATATGCGCCGGTATGGCTAGAAACGAAACCCCGCCGAGGTTCTGAACATGTTATCGGTGGTAAAATTCACTTTGGGATCATAGGCTAGGGTTACGAAGTAGCGTGTCCAGTCATACGATGCCGAGAGTCCCCATTTGTGTATCTGAGTGTCTGCGACCAGCCCGGTCTTATAAAGCAGATCTATAGTGACGCGATCGCCATTATTCAGTGGTGTCCGGTAGTAAGCGTGCAGATGGCGCTGATCCGGATTCAGTCGATTGTCTCTGACTTGTTGCAAATAATAAACTTCGCCTGTCGCTTCACGCTTGCCCGCCGACATCATCCAGGAATCATTCGGGTCGAAATTAAGATTTGAATAAGGGCGCAGGTTAGTGCGACCCAATCCTGTGCCTACAAACCAGGAGTCTCCCACTTCAGCCTGAGCGCTGAACGAGGCAAAGCCCATTGAGGCAGCCTGAACCGACGGGGATAAGCGCAGGCCGCTCAGGTTGTAGGTGTGATCCCAGCCGCCGCGTAACTGCGCCTCCGCGCGCGGCCTTGATTCGTAGTAACCCGCCCAGATATTTCCAAGGGCAGAAGTATTGCGCAAGTTGATGTCGTTGCTGCCCACGCCGCCCGAATAGACGTAATGCCCCATCGTTAGCTTCATGTCGGGTTCTTCCGCCACGCAGAGCGCGGGGGCCAAGATGAGTGTCGCTAACAGGCGATGCATGTTTCAGCCAGCGATTTGATCGTCAGCAGGTGGGGTAGGCTGATCAGTTGATTCGCCCTTGGGAGCTGCTTTTTTCAGCAACTTTTCAGCCTGTTTTTTTTGCTTGGCTAATTCTTTTTGACGTTTTTCGAAGGTGTAGTTTGTCTTGGCCATGGGTGTCCTTGGTTTCGCAATGCTGTTGCAAAATAAATAAAATCAATAGGTTATATTTGTCCGGGTTCGGTAATCGAACCCGGGATGTTTCGTTATTTGCCTCGTCTTACTGCCGGACGAGGTGAAAACAGTGCGGGTTGAGGCATGGCCTGGTGGCGCGCCGCTTCAGACATGGGTTTTTGAGGTGCGGTGCGCGGCTGAGCGGGGCGTGCGGGTGCTGCTCCCGTACGTGCCTGCGCTTGATCAGCGCGTGGTTGGCCGGGACGTGCGGGACCCGTCCCCGTGCGCGGTTGTTGACTGCGGCGAGTCGCATCCGGATTGCGAGGTGCTTGTCCGTCGCGAGCCGGTTGGCCTTCACGTGGCGGACGATTGCCGCCTGTTGTGTTGCTGTGGCGTTTCTGTCCGTGCTGCGGACGAGGCGGGCGCGGCGCTTCGGCAGGAATGTTTGTCGGTGGCACGAAGCTATCGATCGCGACACGCGGTATCTGCGTCTTGATCAGGCGCTCAATGTTTTTGAGGTGATCCAACTCTTCACTGTCGACCAGTGAGATCGCGGCGCCGTTGCTACCTGCGCGCCCGGTACGACCGATACGGTGTACGTAATCTTCCGGTACGTTAGGCAGTTCAAAGTTGACCACGTGAGGCAGCATATCGATGTCGAGGCCACGGGCGGCGATATCGGTCGCAACCAGTACCGGCATGGAGCCGTCCTTGAATTGGGACAAGGCCTTGGTGCGCGCCGATTGACTCTTGTTGCCGTGGATCGCGGCAGCAGGAATACCATCCGCATTTAACTTTTCAGCCAGACGGTTCGCGCCGTGCTTGGTGCGGGTAAATACCAGCACCTGCTTCCAGTCGTTGTGCTTGATCAGGTGCGAGAGCAAATGGCTTTTCAGTTTTTGCGCGACCATGTGTACGCTTTGCGCAACCAGTTCTGACGTGGTGTTGCGGCGGGCGACTTCGACGAAGCCCGGATTATTCAGCAGTCCATCAGCCAGCGTCTTGATTTCTTCAGAGAAAGTTGCCGAGAACAGCAGGTTTTGACGCTTCTTGGGCAGCAGTACCAGTATCTTCTTGATGTCGCGGATAAAGCCCATGTCCAGCATGCGGTCGGCTTCGTCCAGAATCAGGATTTCCACGGCGGATAAATCCAGCGTTTTTTGTCCGACGTGATCGAGCAAGCGACCCGGTGTCGACACCAAAATATCGATCTGGCCGCGCAGCGACTTGATTTGCGGATTGATATTGACGCCACCGAACATCACCATCGATTTGAGCGACAGGTATTTGCCATAGGTCTGCACAGATTCTTCGACTTGAGCGGCGAGTTCGCGCGTCGGGGTCAGAATCAGGCAGCGCGGCCGACCATTGCCGGGATTGGCAGCCGGTTTCTGGCTTAAAATATGCAAAACAGGCAGGGTGAAACCAGCGGTTTTTCCGGTTCCGGTCTGTGCGCCGGCCAGTAAGTCGCCACCTGCCAGCACCAGCGGAATAGCTTGTGCCTGTACGGGGGTAGGGTTGGTGTAACCTGAGTCGCTGATCGCGCGCATCAGAGGTTCGGCCAGATTCAGGCTGGCAAAGGTGACGGTTGAAACGGTAGTCGTGTTAGGCAAAGCTTATCTCCTGCGACGGCCTGACGCTTAAGAATAAGCGGCACCAATCGGGGCAGACGAAATAGATGATCGAAGGATCGGGAGTTGTTAAGAGACCGCTGCGCTGATTGGTTTTACGCAGGGCGGTGCCATTATACCTGTTCTGCGCCGGTGCTGGCGGTGTTAAGTGACGGAGATTAAAGAAAAATTGTAAAAATATTGTTATTCCCCCTTGAATTCGGCCGATTAAATGCCATATAGGGTCGCGTGTGCTCGGGGTATAATGCTCCCCTTTAAATTTACCCGATAGGAAAGAATTCATGCCTATTTATGCTTACGCATGTGCCGATTGCGGCCTGCAACAGGATGTGATGCAAAAAATGAGCGATGCCGCGCTGGTCACCTGCCCGGAATGCGGTAAAGAATCGTTCTCCAAACAATTGACCGCGCCCGGTTTTCAGTTGAAGGGCAATGGTTATTACGCGACCGATTTCAAGGATAAGCCCAAGGCGTCTTGCGCGCCCTGTGGCAGTGCGGGCACGTGCCCTGCGGCTAACTCCTGATCAATGAAGAAATTTCTGATTACCGGTTTGCTGGTCTGGGTGCCGCTGGGTATCACGATCTGGGTGTTGAATCTGACCATCACCACGATGGATCAGACGTTGTTATTGTTGCCACAGCATTGGCAGCCGGATTACTTGTTGCCGTTCCACATACCTGGCCTGGGAATTATCCTGACCTTCGCCGTGGTGCTCGTCACCGGCCTGTTGATCCGCAACATCTTCGGGCAGCGCCTGTGGGATGCGTCCGAGAAGGCGATGTTGCACATTCCCTTTGTCGGCAGTATCTACAAGGGGGTGAAGCAGGTCAGCGATACGCTGTTATCCGGTAACGGTAACTCGTTCCGTCAAGTTTTACTGGTGCGCTATCCGCACCCCGATGCCTGGTCGCTGGCGTTTCAGACCAACGTGCCGGGTGAAGTGATTAGCCGGCTTGATGAAGAATATGTGGCGGTGTTTATTCCCACCACGCCCAGTCCCGTCAACGGCTTTTATTTTTTCGTGCGCCGAGCCGACACTATCGCGCTGGATATGACGGTAGATGCGGCTTTGCGTTCCATTGTTTCGATGGGTGTGGTGTCCGATGTGAACACCACCCTGACCCCAAATACTATTTAAAGACTCTAAGATTATGCGTACACATTATTGCGGCACTCTCAACACCGACCAACTTGACCAGACCGTGAGTATTTGCGGTTGGGCGCATCGCCGCCGCGATCACGGCGGGGTGATTTTTATCGATCTGCGCGACCGTGAAGGTCTGGCGCAAGTGGTGTGTAATCCGGATCAGGTCGAGATGTTCAAGATCGCCGAATCGGTGCGTAACGAATTTGTACTGCGTATCACAGGTATAGTGCGTCGCCGTCCTGAAGGCGCTTCCAACAGCAATCTCGTCAGCGGCGAAATCGAGATTCTCTGTCAGGACATCGAAGTGTTGAACGCATCGGTCACGCCGCCGTTCCAGTTGGATGATGAAAATCTGTCCGAGAACGTCCGTCTGACACATCGCGTGATCGATCTGCGTCGCCCGCAGATGCAAAAGAATATGATGTTGCGTTACAAGGTGGCGATGGCGTTCCGTCGTTTCCTGGACAGTCGCGGTTTTATCGATATCGAAACACCGATGCTGACCAAGTCCACACCGGAAGGCGCGCGTGACTATCTGGTGCCATCGCGTGTGCATCCGGGTGAATTCTTTGCGTTGCCGCAATCTCCTCAATTATTCAAGCAGTTACTGATGGTGGCTGGTTTCGATCGCTATTATCAGATCACCAAATGTTTCCGCGACGAAGATCTGCGCGCCGATCGTCAGCCTGAATTCACCCAGGTTGATATTGAGACTTCATTCTTGAACGAAACACAAATCACTGCGCTCACCGAAGAGCTGATTCGTACCGTGTTCAAGGAAGCGATGGACGTGGATCTGCCTAACCCTTTCCCGCGCATGACTTACGCGGAGGCGATGGCGCGTTTCGGTTCCGATAAGCCGGACTTGCGCGTGACGCTGGAATTGACCGAAGTCACCGATGTAATGAAGGATGTGGCGTTCAAGGTGTTTGCCGGTGTGGCTAATTCGACAACCGGTCGTATCGCGGCAATGCGCATCCCAGGCGGTGCAGCCCTGACACGTGGCGAAATTGACGAGTACACCAAATTTGTCGGCATCTACGGCGCGAAGGGCCTAGCTTACATCAAGGTCAATGACATCACGCAAGCCAATGAAGCTGGCTTGCAATCGCCTATCGTGAAGAATATCCACGAAGCCGCGCTCAAAGCTGTGATCGAACGCACTGGCGCTCAAAACGGCGACATCATCTTCTTTGGCGCTGACAAGGAAAAAGTAGTTAACGATGCGTTGGGTGCCTTGCGTACCAAAATCGGTCATGAAAAAGGTCATGTCAACGGCAGCGCGTGGGAACCATTGTGGGTGGTGGACTTCCCGATGTTTGAATACGATGAAGAAGGTAAGCGCTGGAATGCCTGTCACCATCCGTTCACCGCACCAAAGGATGAGCATCTGGCGTTGCTGGAAACTAGTCCTGGCGAGTGTCTGGCCAAGGCTTACGATCTGGCGCTGAACGGATGGGAATTGGGCGGCGGTTCGGTGCGTATCCATAAGGCTGAGGTGCAGAGTCAAGTGTTCCGCGCGCTCAATATCGGTGCGGAAGAAGCGCAGCTCAAATTCGGCTTTCTGCTCGATGCGTTGCAATATGGCGCACCACCACACGGCGGTTTGGCCTTTGGTCTGGATCGCATTGTTACCATGATGACTGGTGCGGAATCGATACGCGATGTGATTGCCTTCCCCAAGACACAGCGCGCGCAGTGTCTGTTGACTCAGGCGCCATCTCCTGTGGATGAACGTCAGTTGCGCGAGTTGCACATTCGTCTGCGCCAGCCAGCACAGGCTGAGGTAGTTAAGGAATAAAAATGATGCGTTGGTTGCTGGCCGGATTGATGCTGTTGTTTTGTTTGTGCGCAGAGGCGCACGGCCATCATAATCATCATGCGGTTGGTTTGGCGAAGGTCGAGTCTGTGAGTGCGAGTCAGTTGCCATCTGAGGGGCGCGATACGCTGAGAGCGATTAAACAGGGTGGGCCTTTTGCCTATCCGCGCGATGGCGTAGTTTTTGGTAATTATGAAGGTGTATTGACTCGTCGTCCGCGCGGCTATTACCATGAATATACGGTGAAAACACCGGGTTCGCGCAATCGCGGGACTCGACGTATTATTAACGGGGCAACGGACGAGTATTATTACAGCGCTGATCACTATCAAACTTTCCAACGTATACAGGAGTAGCCATGGCCGTACCACAACTGAACAATCTGGCAGCGGCGGGCTGCCACAAGCTGGACTGTCGTGTGGACGAGCTGTCTGAAGCGGCGGATACGGCCGGATTTGCACTGCTTGAGGCGGATTTGAGTGGAACCAAGGGGAAGAAAAATCTGCTGATTGCGTTGGGCGCAGCGACCGGATTTCCCAATGAGTTTGGTGCCAATTGGGATGCGCTGGTGGATGTGTTGTGTGACTTGTCATGGCACAACGCGCCGGGTTATGTGCTGCTGCTGAATAATGTCAGTCCTACCTTGGGTTTATCTTCCAATGATCGTGAGATCGCGCAGGATATCTTCGATGATACGGTGGTGTATTGGCGGCAGCGCAATAAACCATTCTGGGTCTTCTTCGCCTGACGGGCGTTGTGAAGACACTCCCCTGAATAATGAAATCATGCCCGTTCCTCCTTTCCGTCCTTCCCCCGCCAATGAATCTTTGCGAGGGCAGGGGAAAATGTTCACTTCGTGACTCTTGTTAATATGGCCGGTACAAAACAACCTGTCTCCGTACTGGTGGTGATATACACTTCCGATCTGGACGTGTTGCTGCTGGAGCGTGCCGATCATTCCGGTTACTGGCAATCGGTGACCGGAAGCCGCGAGGGCGATGATACTTTACGGGACACTGCGATCCGTGAAGTGCAGGAGGAAACCGGGTTGGAGGCGAATCAGTATGAGCTGAACGACTGGCAGTTTCAGAATCATTATGAAATTTATCCTCACTGGCAGCACCGTTATCCGGCGGGCGTCACGCAAAATGTCGAACACGTGTTCGGTTTGCGGTTGCCGTGTCGTGTTGCAATCACCTTATCCCCTCGGGAGCATCTCAATTACCAGTGGCTGCCGTTGCAGGAAGCCGCTGATAAGGTTTTCTCGCCGAGCAACCGCGCGATGATATTGGAAATAGCGTCACGCGGAATGAGTAAAACACTAGTTAAATCGTCTTTGCGAGGAACGCTGTGACGTGGCAAACCAGATTCATTTTGTATCCACAGACTGCTACCCGCCGCACTTTTTTTGCGGTCGCCATGACAATTAGGTTGAATATTCAGCATCGTCTTAGGAAAAATCCATGAGTGAAATCGCCATACCTTATGAACATCCGGGTTGTTCCACCGCAATGGCTTGGGCCCGTGCCGATGCGATGCCCGACCCGCAACTAAAACCTGAATTGATCGCGCGGATCAAGCGTTTGTTGATTGAACAGGATGCGGTGCTGGTGGCGCATTATTACGTGCACCCTGACTTGCAGGACCTGGCGGAAGCGACCGGCGGTATCGTTTCGGATTCGCTGGATATGGCGAATTTCGGCCATCAGCACAAGGGGCGTACCATCGTCGTGGCTGGCGTGCGTTTCATGGGTGAAACAGCCAAGATACTCAACCCGGAGAAACGTGTGCTGATGCCGGATTTGGCGGCGGAGTGCTCGCTCGACCTGGGGTGTCCTGCGGATGAGTTTATTACCTTTTGTGACGCGCATCCCGATCGTACTGTGGTGGTCTATGCCAATACCAGTGCGGCGGTGAAGGCGCGTGCCGACTGGATGGTGACCAGTTCCATTGCTTTGCCGCTGGTCAAACACCTGCACGAGCAGGGTAAGAAAATCCTCTGGGCACCGGATCGTCATCTGGGCGGTTATGTGCAGGAACAGTCGGGTGCCGACATGTTACTGTGGCAGGGTTCCTGTGTGGTGCACGATGAATACAAGGCGCATGAACTCATCGCACTTAAAACTCAGTATCCCGGTTGCATGGTATTGGTGCACCCTGAATCGCCGCGTGCGGTGGTGCAACTGGCTGACGTGATCGGCTCTACCACGCAGTTGATCAACGCGGCGAAAAACTCTACCGCGCCGGTGTTTATCGTCGCAACCGACAACGGCATACTGCACAAGATGCGCACGCTCTGTCCGGATAAACTGTTCCTCGAAGCGCCAACTGCCGGCGTCGGGGCGAATTGCACCAGTTGCAGTCATTGTCCGTGGATGGCGATGAACAATCTGGCGAATTTAGCGGAGGTGCTGGAAACCGGTAAAAACGAGATCCACGTCGATCCGGCTATCATTCCTCGTGCCGTACAACCGATACACCGTATGCTGGATTTCGCGCGTCAGATAAAACTTCCGACGCGCAGTATCGGCAACGCCTGATCAGGCGGGGCGGGCCATCGCCTGAAAAACCAGGAAATTAGTGGGCAGACTCGAATTGTTAGTGTCAAGCAGCAAGAGAGTAAAAAGAATATATCGAGTCTGACCCTAATTCCTCGCTCTGACGGTTGACTCTGTCTCGGCAGCAGGAGGTGGCCAAGTAAAACCGACTATACATCAGGGCATGATCACCCGTAAGCCAGTTATAATTTGCTGCCCTTCATTTTGGAATATCTATGAAATTTCGAATTATCCCTGTTACGCCTTTTGAGCAAAACTGTACCTTGTTGTGGTGTGAGAAAACACGTGTTGCAGTCGTTGTTGACCCTGGTGGTGATGTGCAACATATACTCGCTGCTATCACTCAGGAAGGGGTTACTGTCGAAAAGTTGTTGATCACGCACGGTCACGTCGATCATATTGGTGGCGTTGCCCAATTAGCAAAAATTCTCAATGTCCCTATCGAGGGCCCGCATGTTGATGATGCTTTTTTGCTTAAAGAGCTGCCAATGAAAGCACAAAGCTATGGTTTCCCACCGGCTGAATCCTTCACTCCGAGCCGCTGGTTAAAAGGGGGCGATATTGTGCAGGTCGGTGAAGTTGTGTTGACGGTTGTGCACGCGCCAGGTCATACGCCAGGTCATGTTGTTTACTTTGATCCCATAGCCAAGCTGGCGCTCGTGGGCGATGTGCTGTTTAAAGGTTCTATCGGGCGAACAGATTTTCCACGCGGAGACCACGACACCCTGATTGCTTCGATCCGTAAAAAACTATTTCCGCTTGGTGATGAGGTGGATTTCATTCCGGGGCACGGCCCGATGTCCACCTTTGGTCATGAGCGACGCACTAATCCGTATGTGGGTGACAGGTGATAACTATTTGGCTATATTGGATAAATTAGCGAATTAAGTTAATACATAAGGCAGTAACAAAGATGAAGGTTTCAATTTATTACAACCCGAAATGCAGTAAATGCAGAGCAACCTTAACGCTGCTGCAGGAAAAAGGCATAGAGCCTCAATTGCTGCACTATCTGGAAAATGCGCCTTCCGCAGAGGAGCTGGAAATCGTGTTGAAAATGCTGGGAAAATATCCTAAGGACATCATCAGATTCAATGAAGAAATCGCACAGGAACTCGGTCTTTCCCCGGCAGACGAGCGAGCTGATTCCGAATGGCTGAAAATCATATCAGGCAACCCGAAATTGCTGGAGCGTCCGATCGTGATTATTGGCGACAGAGCGGTCGTCGGAAGGCCGCCTGAGCGTGTCCTCGATATACTGTAAACATCAGGAAGAGGGGCGTCTTATACACCTATGTTCCTTCATGCATTTTCCGGACTGAGTTAGAAAAAGATTTAGATACAGCGTATTTGGCCGACTTGGTTGATTGCCCGTCAGCGTGCAATCGTGCGTGCTTCATGTCTGTAGGGCTGTTTTTCGAGAATGCGGGATTTTGTTGGATAGAACATAATATAATCAATATTATGCAAACGCTCACCGTAGCTACCTATAATATTCACAAGGGTTTTTCCCATTTTAATCAGCGGGTGGTTTTGCACGAGTTGCGCGAGCGATTGCGCGAGCTGAATGCGGATATCGTTTTTTTGCAGGAAGTGCAGGGTGCGCACAACACGCACGGGCAAAATTTCTCTAATTATCCTGATGGCGCTCAGCATGAATTCATCGCGCACAGGCGTTGGCCGCATTCCGCTTACGGTAAAAACTGTATCTACGAGGCGGGGCATCATGGCAACGCGATCCTGAGTCTTTTTCCAATTGTTCAGATGCTCAATACAGATATCTCCGCACATCGCTTTGAGAGTCGCGGCCTGTTGCACTGCGAAGTCAAGCTAAAGGAAGGTAAAGCGGTGCATTGTCTGTGCGCGCATTTCGGCTTATTTGCCAAGGGGCGGCGTGCACAAACCCGCGCCTTGATCGAATACGTACAGCATGAGATTCCGCCTGATGCACCGGTGATCATCGCCGGCGATTTCAATGACTGGCGCAACCAGATGAGTGTTGCCGTCGCTAAAGAATTGGGTATGCACGATGCGTTTGATTTGCATGGTGGACAGGTGGCACGCAGTTTTCCGGCCAGACTGCCCCTGTTTCGTCTGGATCGTATTTATGTGCGCGGATTTAGCGTGAAACACACTGAAGTTCACATCGGCGGTGCATGGCAACGGCTATCCGATCACGCCGCATTATCTGCCGTATTAAGCCCTGATGGCTAACGTGCATCTGGTCAGTGGCAACAGACTGATGCTGCTGCAAAATGGCACGGCGTATTTTCCACAACTCATCCACGATATCGAGGCAGCACAACGCTCGATTTATCTTGAAACCTATATTTTTGCCGAAGATCAAGTCGGGCGCTTGATGGTCGACGCGTTGCAAAATGCAGCGTATCGCGGAGTGTCCGTGCATGTGTTGATGGACGGATTCGGTTCTGCACATTTTCCCATCGCGTGGCTTGTTGAGTTACGTGCGGCAGGCGTGAAAGTGCAATGGTTTCGGCGGGAAGTCTATCGATTCCGGATGCGGCGCTATCGGTTGCGCCGTCTGCATCGAAAACTGGTAGTCATTGATGGTGCCGTCGCCTTTATCGGTGGTATCAACATCAATGATGGAGCAAGCAGGGAGCTCGGTGTGGTGATTCCACGTCTTGATTTTGCCGTGCGTATCGAGGGGGGTATTGCATCAGGAATACAGTCGGTCATGCAGCGCATGTGGCTTTCGGTGACCTGGGCGAGTGCGAGTTTTCGCGGAAAACGTATCGGCCGAATAATGCTTCCTGATGTTCATGCAGTGCCGCTCAGCAATATGATGGTCTTGTTGCGCGACAACTTCCGGCATCGCCGTGAAATAGAACACGCCTATCTGAAGGCGATTGCAGGGGCGAAGCGAGAAGTGGTGATTGCCAATGCCTATTTTTTGCCTGGCAGTTTGTTTCGGCTTAGTTTGATTCATGCGGCACAGCGCGGGGTGCGTGTCGTGCTGTTGTTGCAGGGTAAGGTCGAATACCGCTTGCAACACTATGCCACGCAGGCGCTTTACGAACACTTATTGGCGGCGGGGATCGAAATCTACGAATACCAGGCTAGTTTTCTGCATGCTAAGGTTGCGGTCGTCGACGGGCACTGGGCGACGGTGGGTTCTTCCAATATTGACCCTTTCAGTCTGTTGCTGGCACGTGAAGCCAATCTCGTCGTGTCAGATGCCGGTTTTGCAGAAGAATTACGCGGCAAATTGCTGGACGCGATCGCGCAGGATGCGCACCGGATCGAGCCGCTCCACTGGAGTCATCTTGGCTGGGGTGCGCGTTTGATTGCCCGTATCAGTTATGCAGTGATCCGTATGTTGGTCGGCGTGATCGGTTACGGAAAGAATAGTGTTTAAACCGGATTGTTCATTAGCAAAAAAACACGTCATACCGGCGAAGGCCGGTGTCCAGATTATCAAATAATGCCCACGAAGTGGGATATAACCTTGGTTTTGTCCGCTTCGCGGAATGTATATCTCGCTGGATTCCCGCTTTCGCGGGATAAACAGGATCTTGGCTGGCGTCTGTAATGACGGAGCTAATGGATTCTTTGGATTTAAAGTCGCTGTCTAGGCTGATCGAATTTAATGCACTCATTTAGTGCGCTTTCATGTGCCGTTCAATAAATACCTACGCTTTTATTGATGAGCCATCGTATGTTTAGATTTTTTCCTATTGATTTTATTGAGTTTAGTGGATTCACTATTCTTCGCTATTTCGGCAGGTATGGAAATTGCTTTGATATTTAGTGACGGGAAGAGGGTGATTTCCCGTAATTTCTACTGGATAGGATAAACATGGAAATCTTGGGGCGACTTAAGCTGAGTCAACGATTCGGTATACTGACATTTTGTGTGGTCGCCGGTTTTTTACTTTATGGGATGTGGTCTTTTAAGACACTGGGTGAACTTAAAGTCAATGGTCCTATCTACCGGGAAATTGTTCAGGGTAAAGACCTCGTGGCGGATATTTTACCGCCGCCAGAATACATTATCGAATCCTATCTGGTCAGCTTGCAACTGCTGGAGGGGGACCACATCGACCAGGCTGCGCAAATCAATCTCTTGAGAGATTTGAAAGCCGAGTACGATAAACGGTATTTTTTTTGGCAGAAGGAAAGGCTGGGGGAGGATTTAAAAGTCACGCTGCTCAATCAAGCTCATATCCCTGCTATGGAATTTTATGCCGTTGCCTTTGAAGAATTTGTGCCGGCCTTGCAGCATGAAAACATGCCTGCTGCAGTGGTAGCCATGAAAAAAATGAAGTTGGCCTATGCGCTTCACCGCGAGGCGATAAACAGGGCTGTCCAGATTGCAAACAAACGCGTAGTGATAGACGAGGCGCGTGCGGCCGGTCAGATTCAATTTTCGACTTACCTGATGCTGTTCATTCTTGTGGTATCAATTGGTTTGACGGCCATACTCTCAGCGATTATTTCGCGTTCTGTGATCGTTCCGTTGTTGAGTTTACGTTCGGCGATGAAGGAAATCAAAAAGAGCGGGGATTTTTCACGCCGGTTGGATATTGTCGGCGATGATGAAGCGGGTGAAACGGCTAGGACATTTAACGAGTTGATCGAAAGCCTGCAGATTGAAAGCGTCAAAGCCGAAGCAGCCAGTCGGGCCAAGAGTGATTTTTTGGCGAATATGAGCCATGAAATACGCACGCCGATGAATGCGATTATTGGATTCTCGGAGTTGGCGATCGATAATCCGTCGCCTGAGGATCAACGAGTATTCATTACTGAAATACTGAATTCGTCCAAAAATTTGCTGGGAATACTCAATGATATCCTCGATCTGTCGAGAATCGAATCGGGTCAGATGAAACTCGAAGAGGGTGTCATCGAATTGGACGAATTGTTGCGCAGTATCGAACGCCAGTTTAGATTGCGAGCCGAGGGGTGTGGGTTGATTTTCACCTTGTCGAAACACTCGGTCTTGCCTGTTGAATTATTGGGTGATCCGCTCAGACTGCGGCAGATATTGGTTAATTTGCTCGGAAATGCATTCAAGTTCACGGAGCGGGGGCAAGTTGCACTGGAGGTGCGGCAACTTCGGGCGAGCGGCTCGAAGGTTACGCTACAGTTTAGTATCCATGATTCCGGCATAGGTTTGAGCCGAGAACAGATTGTGACGTTGTTTCAACCCTTCATTCAGGTCGATAATTCATCAACACGTCGCTTTGGCGGTGTCGGACTCGGATTGGTTATCTCCCGAAACCTTGCGCAGTTGATGGGTGGAAAGATTGATGTTCAAAGCCAGCTCGGTACAGGCAGTGTATTCAGCCTGACTCTGACGCTTCAAATGGCAGGGGATCTGTAGTCTGCCTGATATCATGCCGATTTCAGGGTGATACGCGGTGTGTATGGTCGGTTATGCGCTGGTGCAAAGGCTATAATCAAAGCTTATTATTTCGCTCGACCATTATGCGCCATTCATCGACCTCCTCTGAACACGATACGCGCGGCGGTTGGAAAACACTGCGTTCGCTGGTGCCCTATCTGAGTGAATTCAAGGGGCGCGTGATACTGGCGATGAGTTTACTGATTCTAGCCAAGCTAGCTAATGTGGCCGTGCCCTTGGTTTTTAAGCAAATAATTGATTCTTTTGATAAATCTCATGCGGTGCTGCTGGTGCCGGTGTCACTGATTTTAGGCTATGGCGCGTTGCGCTTGATGAGCACGCTGTTTGGCGAATTGCGCGATGCGGTGTTTGCCAAGGTCACGCAACGTGCCATTCGCCGCGTGGCTTTGCAAGTGTTCGAGCATTTGCATAGCCTCTCCCTGCGTTTTCACCTGGATCGGCAGACGGGCGGTGTGTCGCGTGACATCGATCGCGGCACGCGCGGCATCGGCTTTCTGCTCAATTTCATGCTGTTTAATATTCTGCCTACCCTGCTGGAAATCGCATTGGTCGCAGGGATTTTGCTTAAAAAATATAACCCCTGGTTTGCGGTGATCACCTTTGTCACGCTGATTATCTATATCGGTTTTACCCTGTTCGTCACCGAGTGGCGCATGGTGATGCGGCGCACCATGAACGATCTAGACTCGAAGGCTAACAGTCGCGCCATCGACAGTCTGCTCAACTATGAAACCGTGAAGTATTTTGGTAACGAACAGTATGAGGCAGCGCGTTATGACCAGAATATGGAGCACTGGGAAAGGGCGGCGGTAAAAAATCAAACCTCGCTGGCTTTGTTGAATGCAGGCCAGAGCGTGATTATCGCCATTGGCATCACGGTGTTGATGTGGATGGCGGCCGACGAAGTGGTGCAGGGCACGATGTCGCTGGGCGATCTGGTGCTGGTCAACGTGTTTATGCTGCAACTGTATATGCCACTGCATTTTTTAGGTTTCGTGTATCGTGAAATTCGTCACGCACTGGCGGATATGGAAAAGATGTTTGGTCTGTTGCATGAAGACAGGGAAGTGGCTGATATGCCCGGCGCGCAGGCCTTATCGGCAGGGCAGGCGGAGGTTAGGTTTGAACGGGTTAGTTTCGGCTATAACCCGGATCGGAAAATACTGCATGAGGTGAATTTTACCATCCCGGCAGGACAGACCGTGGCGGTCGTGGGCTCCAGTGGTGCGGGCAAGTCGACTTTGTCGCGCTTGTTGTTCCGCTTCTACGATGTGCAAGACGGCTGTCTTTTCATCAACGGACAGGATATCCGAAATGTGACGCAGAGTAGTTTGCGCGCCGCGATCGGCATCGTGCCACAGGATACGGTGTTGTTTAACGATACAATTTATTACAATATCGCCTACGGCAAGCCGGATGCGAGTCACGACGCGGTGATTGCGGCGGCTCAGGCCGCACACATCCATGATTTTATAGAGTCGCTGCCGCAAGGTTACGACACCAAAGTCGGTGAGCGCGGACTGAAATTGTCTGGCGGTGAGAAGCAGCGTGTGGCGATTGCACGGGCGATACTGAAAAATCCGGCGATACTTATTTTCGATGAGGCCACCTCGGCGTTAGACTCGAAATCGGAGAAGGCGATACAGGCCGAATTGCGTAGCATTGCACAGAATCGTACCACCTTGATCATCGCGCATCGCCTCTCCACGGTGGTAGATGCGGATCAGATTCTGGTGATGGATCGAGGGGAAATTATTGAGCGTGGCGCGCATGACGAATTGTTGTTGCGCAATGGAATGTATGCGCAGATGTGGAATCTTCAGAAACGAGTCGAGCAGGAGGCTCCTGCGTGTTGATTTATATTGATTTAAATTAATTTTGGGGTATCCTTTTACCCCTGTGCGTGTTGTGGAGTGGGAAATGAAAAAAAGATTGCTGTTGTGTGTGTTATTGGGTCAAGCGCTGACAGTTCAGGCGGGTGAACATCATCATAAACATGTTGATGAGCATCATGCTAAGCATGCGCTTCATCACCACGTCAAACACGCAGAAAAACACACTGTAAAACATGTGTCGAGACATCACGCAAGACACCTCAGTGTAGTCAAAGATGTCGCTGAGCCGGCTGTGCAATCTGCTCATGAAGCGAAAGTGGCGGCACTCGCCGCTCCCAAGACTGATCTGATCACTCCTGTCGCTAAGGCTGAGCTCATTACGCCGGTTGTGAAGGCGGATAGCGCGGTTTCCAGTGCCGCCTTTCACCCTGCTTCCAGCCCTAAATTATTCTCGTCGATAGCACTGATCTATGATGAGCAATCGCAGACTCCGCTCTACACTAAGAATCCGGATGCAGTCGCGCCGATTGCGTCCATTACCAAACTGATGACGGCGATGGTGGTATTGGATGCCTCTCCTGATTTGAATGAAGCGATCAGTGTCGATGTGGCCGATCTGGATAGCCTGAAGGGGACTCACTCCCGTCTGGGGGTTGGGACGACTTTTATTCGTAGTGAAATGCTTAAGCTGGCGCTGATGTCCTCCGAAAATCGTGCGGCTTCTTCCCTGGCGCGTAGTTATCCAGGCGGCACGGCAGCGGCTGTTGCCGCGATGAATGCCAAGGCGAAAAAGCTGGGCATGACCAATACGATTTTTTACGATCCGACCGGTTTGAACAGCAATAACGTATCCACCGCGCGCGATCTGGTCAAGATGGTTGCTGCAGCACGTAATTACCAGTTGATCCATCAGTACACCACGACGGCCACCCATTCAGTCGAAGGCTTGCGCGGTCGAGAATTGCAATACAACAACACCAATCCGCTAGTTAAGAATGCATCGTGGGAAATCGGCGTGAGCAAGACCGGTTTTATCAATGAAGCAGGCCGATGTCTGGTGATGCAGGCGAAAATTCGTCAGCGTCCGGTAATTATTGTATTACTTGATTCTGTCGGAAAAAATACCCGTATCGGCGATGCCAATCGCATCAAGAAGTGGATAGAAAGCGCCAATGTTCAGACATCTGCAACTCGTCGGGGTTGATGGTTCTTCTGGGCTTATGTGCCTGATCAATCAAAGTGTTTGAGCTTTTTTTTCTGGTAGGCCTGGTTGCGCTGGTGGTGTGGTTGATAAGCGGTAAAAAAGCCGTTGTATTTGAAAATCCTGTTGTTATTCAAAAGGTTGGATTTTATCATGCGACGATTGCACCGCAGTTGGTGCAATCTGAGTATTTGATCGTTGAAATAACGAGGCAATTTCTACAAAGTGATCAGTCTGATGTCGCCACGCAGTGTTTTGAGCTGCATGATGCCGGCATATATTATTTAATGGCGGTTACCCTGCGTGCAGGTGTTTTGTACTTTCAGGTCACCGGGCATACGACAGAAGGTGTTAATGGTTTGCGCCGTTTCTCAGAGCAAGTCTTATTGCATCATCCGCTAACTTTGCCATTGAGTGAGCCGGTGGCTTTGATCGACGCTGTTCATGCGGTGGCGCGCAGTTTGAATATTGACTGTCGGAATTTGCAATAATTGAAAATACTCACGAGATGGTGGCGAAGAGTTTGTCATGATTCTGGGCGATACCGAAGAAGATGGCGCGCTTTGGGTGGCTAATCGTATTCTTCAGTATGTGGAAAATTTGCAGCTGCCGCATAGGCATTCAACCTTCGGTCATGTGCGTTTAGTTGCGGCGTGTCCAGCTTGATGCCGAGTCATGATCTCTCTGTCGAGGCTCTGCTCAAGTCTGCCGATAACGCGCTATTTCCGGCCAAAAATCAGGGAAGAAATACGGGTACCTATTTAAATTTCGGGCAAATCTAAAGGCAGGATTCGCGTTGTAACCTTGTGTTGCTTACAGTAACACAAGGTTATCTCTATGGATCATTTCTGTATCGCCACCATAGCCCAGCAAGCTAGTGATGTCCTGGCTGGCATGTCCTGCAATAGTACGCGCCTCAATCGAATTGTAGTTAATCAACCCGCGTGCGATGTCTTGACCCTGATCGTTGATGCAGGCCACCACAGAACCGCGCTGAAATTCACCGAATACCTGTTTAACGCCGATAGGAAGCAAACTCTTTCCCTCGGAGCGCAATGCCCGGAGCGCTCCCTCATCCAGTACGATTTTACCTGCGACTTGTAGATGGTCTGCCAGCCACTGTTTGCGTGCGGCGAGACTGAGTGCCGGTGCAATCAGCAAGGTACCGATGGAGATGCCTTGGAAGAGGTGCAGGAGGACATCGGGTTCATGGCCTGAGGCGATGACGGTGTGTGCGCCGCTACGGGCGGCTCGCTTCGCGGCCAGTATCTTGGTAAGCATACCGCCGCGACCGATGCTGCTGCCAGCGCCGCCAGCCATGCCCTCCAATTGTGCGTCGCCTGCCAGTCCTTCACTGACTAAGGTGGCGGTCGGATCTTTGCGAGGGTCTGCGGTGAATAAACCGTCCTGATCGGTGAGAATCACCAGCGCATCAGCATCGATCAGATTGGTTACCAGTGCTCCTAAGGTATCGTTGTCGCCGAATTTAATCTCGTCGGTGACGACGGTATCGTTTTCATTGATGATGGGGATGACGCCTAAAGAGAGCAGGGTGGTCAGCGTGGCGCGCGCATTCAGGTAGCGTTCCCGGTCGGCCAGATCGGCGTGGGTGAGTAGTACTTGAGCTGCGTGCAAATCGTGCTTGCGGAAACAAGTTTCATAGGCTTGTACCAGCCCCATTTGACCGACTGCCGCGGCGGCCTGCAATTCGTGGATGGAACTCGGACGCATCGTCCAGCCTAAGCGCTGCATGCCCTCGGCGATCGCGCCGGAGGAGACCAGCACCACCTCGTAACCGTTTTTGCTGAGCGTAGAGATCTGCCTGGCCCAGTTGCCCAGCGCATTCAAATCCAGTCCAGCTCCCTGATTGGTGACCAGAGAGCTGCCTACTTTGACGACGATGCGACGGCTGGTAGTCAATACGGTTTTCATCGTTGAATCCAATATAAAAGCTAGTAGCTAGTAGCTTGTAGCTGGTTGTTACAGTGTGCTGGCGTCCGATTCCTGAGCGCTTTCCGCAGCTTGCAGTTGATCTTGTGCTTTGACTTCCAGCAAGTGCTCCATAATGGCATAGGTCAATTCTTTACAGCCTTCGCCGCTGATCGCAGAAATAACGAATACTCGATCGTAATCGGAAAATTCCTTGAGGAAACCGGCAACGGTGCTGTCGCGATCTTCCAGCAGATCGACCTTGTTGAGCAGCAACCAACGCGGCTTCTCATACAGCGCCTGATCGTACTTTTTCAGTTCATTAAGGATCGCGACCGCTTCACCGACGGGGCTGGTGCCCTCGTAGGCGGGGGCGACATCGACCAGATGAAGTAGCAAGCTGGTGCGAGCCAGATGACGCAGGAACTGGTGGCCAAGACCCGCGCCTTCAGCCGCGCCTTCGATCAATCCCGGAATGTCGGCAATGACAAAGCTCTTCTCGTGCGAGACGCGCACTACGCCCAAGTTAGGATGCAGTGTGGTGAACGGATAATCCGCGACCTTGGGGCGTGCTGCCGAGACCGAACGGATGAAGGTCGATTTGCCCGCGTTGGGCATACCCAGCAGACCCACATCGGCCAGTACTTTCAGTTCGAGTTGCAGTTCGCGCGTCTGACCTTCAGTGCCCGGTGTACATTGGCGAGGTGCACGGTTAGTACTTGATTTAAAGTGAATATTCCCAAGTCCGCCACGACCGCCTTCGGCCAGCATGACACGTTCGCCATCGTGAGTCAGGTCGGCGATGACTTCGCCGCTGTTGATGTCGGTGATGACGGTGCCCACTGGCATGTGCAGGATCACATCGTCCGCGCCTTTGCCGTAGCAATCCGAGCCGCGACCAGTTTCACCGTTACGCGCTTTGTGTGTTCTGGCGAAGCGAAAGTCCACCAGCGTGTTGATGTTGCGGTCAGCTTGTACATACACGCTGCCGCCTCGTCCGCCATCCCCGCCGTCCGGACCGCCCTTGTCGATATATTTTTCACGGCGGAAGCTGGCGATACCATTGCCGCCATTGCCAGCGAAGACTTCGATTTTAGATTCGTCAATAAATTTCATGAGCTTATACCGGAAGAACCGGAACCAGGGGGTGAGTCGGGCGGGTTGGAATAACCTGTCCTTTGCTACAAATAAAAAAAGCCCTACCTTGCGATAGGGCTGATTTGCACCAGGCGGTACAGCTTACGCTGCAACGATGGAAACTGTTCTGCGACGTTGCGCGCCCTTGATAGCGAACACAACTTTGCCGGTGATCTTGGCAAACAGGGTGTGATCCTTGCCCATGCCGACGTTTTCGCCGCGATGGAATTCGGTACCACGTTGACGAATGATGATGCTGCCGGCTGAGATCAACTCACCGCCGTAACGCTTAACGCCAAGTCGCTTCGAGTGCGAGTCGCGTCCGTTACTGGTACTGCCGCCGCCTTTTTTTGATGCCATGTTATCTGCTCCTTAACTGAATATTACGCAGAGATACCGTCGATGCGGATTTCTGTGTAGTTTTGACGATGACCTTGATTCTTTTGGTAATGCTTACGGCGGCGCATCTTGAAGATGCGAACCTTGTCGCCACGACCGTGAGAAATGATCGTCGCTGCAACAGTGGCGCCCAACAACATAGGCTTACCGACAGAGAGCTTTTCTCCGTCAGATACCATCAACACCTTGTCCAGCACGATTGCTGAGCCGATGTCGCCGGCAAGAATTTCAACTTTTAAAGTTTCACCGGTAACAACGCGATACTGCTTACCACCGGTTTTAATGACTGCGTACATAACAACCTCGTTTGATTGCGGTTTTGCGAAAGCGAGGATTATACAGAAAAATCTCGTCCCGTCAAAAGCCTTTTGTTATAAAAATAGATTAACTGTGGTTCTAGCGACGCATGGAGTCGAAGAATTCAGCATTGTTCTTGGTTGCCTTGATCTTGCCGAGCAAAAATTCCATGGATTCGAGCTCGTCCATCGGGTAGAGCAATTTACGCAGCAGCCAGATTCTTTGCAGTACATCCGGCTTGAGCAGTAGCTCTTCCTTACGGGTGCCTGAACGATTGATATTGATTGCTGGGTAGATGCGTTTTTCGGCCATACGGCGATCCAGATGGATTTCCATATTGCCGGTACCCTTGAACTCTTCGTAGATTACATCGTCCATGCGGGAACCGGTGTCGACCAGTGCGGTTGCTATGATGGTCAAAGAGCCGCCTTCTTCGATGTTACGTGCCGCGCCGAAGAAGCGTTTAGGGCGATGCAAGGCATTGGCATCTACACCGCCGGTCAATACTTTTCCCGACGAAGGTATCACCGTGTTGTAGGCACGCGCTAGACGGGTGATCGAATCGAGCAGGATGATGACATCCTTCTTGTGTTCGACCAGACGCTTGGCTTTTTCCAGTACCATTTCAGCGACTTGCACGTGGCGACTGGCCGGTTCGTCGAAGGTTGATGCGACCACTTCGCCGCGCACGGTGCGCGTCATTTCGGTCACTTCTTCAGGACGTTCGTCGATCAGCAACACGATCAGCGTGGCATCGGGGTTGTTGGCGGAGATGGAATGCGCAATGTGTTGCAGCATGACAGTCTTGCCCGACTTGGGTGAGGCCACCAACAGGCCGCGCTGTCCCTTGCCGATGGGCGCGACGATATCGATGATGCGACCGGTGATATTTTCTTCGGCGCGGATGTCGCGCTCCAATATCAGCGGCCTGGTCGGGAATAAGGGGGTGAGATTCTCAAACAGAATCTTGTTTTTGGCATTTTCTGGTGGTTCGTCGTTGACTTTGTCTACTTTAACCAGCGCAACATAGCGTTCACCGTCCTTCGGTGTACGAATCTCACCTTCTATCGAATCGCCGGTGTGCAGATTGAAACGGCGTATCTGGCTGGGACTGACGTAAATGTCGTCCGGGCCTGCCAGATAGGATGTGTCAGGCGAGCGTAGAAAGCCGAAGCCATCCGGCAAAATTTCTAAAGTACCATCTCCGTAAATACTTTCGCCCTTTTTCGCGTGGCTTTTCAGCAAAGCGAACATCAGGTCCTGCTTGCGCATACGGTTTGCGTTCTCAATTTGATTGGCCGCAGCCATTTCAACGAGTTCGGTGATGTGTTTTAATTTAATTTCAGATAGATGCATGGCGACGCGCGAAGGATGATTGAGATTTACGTGAAGGGGTGGATAAATGATGGGAAACCCGCACTACCTGAATGTGCTCGCTGTGGCGATTTAGACTGTTCAGTAAGGCTGTGCGGGTGTGACAGTAAACGCTTTAGATGTGGCTGTCAATAAAAGCGGTTAATTGTGATTTGGACAGCGCGCCCACTTTAGTCGCTTCGATGTTGCCGTTCTTGAATAACATCAATGTCGGGATGCCGCGAACGCCGAACTTTTGGGGTGTTTGCTGGTTTTCATCGACGTTCAGTTTTGCTACAACCAGGCGACCTGCGTACTCTTTGGCTACTTCATCAAGAATCGGGGCGATCATACGGCATGGGCCACACCATTCAGCCCAGTAATCCATCAATACAGGCAGGGTTGACTGAGTCACTTCGGCCTCGAATGTGGCATCTGTCACGTAATGAATATGTTCGCTCATGATTTATTCTCGCTTTGAATTGGGGGATGGTAGAAAATGTAACGCGAAATGCGAATAGATTTTTCACTTAGATGCGCATCGTATCTAAAAAATGAGGCGTTGTGAAGTGTGGTTGTGCGCGTTTTTTAAATCCGATCAGATTCAAATCTTGATTTACGCAGATGCTTGATTGCGCTTAAGTCCCGTGTATCAGTGGATTTTGATAGACATTCCGTCGTTATAACCGTGTTTTCTAATGTGGCGGATATTTTTGTGGCCGAACAATCTTGTGAAAATGTCAGAATTTTTCTGTTCCGCCTCTGCTAAAATGCCCCATCTTTGCACAATTGGAGTCTTGCTATGACGTATGTCGTTTCGGAAAGCTGTATTAAATGTAAATTCACCGACTGTGTCGATGTGTGTCCGGTTGACTGTTTTCGTGAAGGCCCTAATTTTCTTGTCATCGATCCGGATGAATGTATCGACTGTACGTTGTGTGTAGCCGAGTGCCCGGCTGAAGCGATTTTTGCCGAAGATGATTTGCCAGAAGAACAAATCCATTTTACCGCGTTGAATGCTGAGTTGTCCAAACTGTGGCCTGCCATCGTTGAAAAGAAGGATCCTCCCGCTGATGCCGAAGAGTGGCAGGGCGTGAAAGAGAAGTTGCATCTGTTAGAGCGCTAATTCGAATAGGCGGGCAGATTGGTTTTGCAGAAAATCACTTATGCCTGACTAAATAGCTGTGGTATTATTTCACCACTGAATTTTTACAATATCTGGAGAAAACTATGGAACATACCTTACCGGCATTACCTTACGCGACGAATGCATTGCAGCCTCACATGTCTGCTGAAACATTTGAATACCACTACGCCAAGCATCATCAGGCTTACGTGACCAATCTGAACAACCTGATCAAGGGCACCGAGTACGAGGCGCTGGATCTGGAAGCGATCGTTAAGAAGGCACCTGCTGGTGGCATTTACAATAATGCGGCTCAGGTGTGGAACCACAGCTTTTTCTGGACTTGTATGAAGCCAGCAGGCGGCGGCGCACCAGTCGGTGCGTTGGCGGATGCGATCAATGCAAAATGGGGTGGTCTGGAAGAATTCAAGAAAGCCTTTCAGGCATCTGCTGTCGGTAACTTCGGTTCCGGTTGGACATGGCTGGTGAAGAAGGCGGATGGTTCTGTCGATATCGTCAATATGGGCGCTGCCGGAACTCCGTTGACCACAGGTGATACCGCTTTGTTGTGCGTCGATGTATGGGAGCACGCTTATTACATCGACTACCGCAATCTGCGCGCCAAGTTTGTCGACGTGTTTCTGAATAATTTGGTTGATTGGGATTTTGTTGCGAAAAATTTCGCATAAAAACAAATAATCAACTTAAGTTTTAAATTGTGGGGTTGGGCTCGAATTATTCTGAAAGATAATTCAAGTTCAACCCCACTTTGCATTTGATGATGCCGATTAAAACGTAAAACATAAATTATTCAGCCGGCGGGATGTGGTTGCGCACACCTCGTTACTGCGGTAATACGCGGCCGTATTTGGTGACGAAATTTGTCACTCGACTGACCAAATCGTGCTGGAATCGATAGCTGCTTGAATTGTTGTTTGGATGTTAGTAATTAATAATCAATAGGTTGTATTTTTGGCATGTCTATTGCTTGTATGAAGCTAAGGCGGGTAAGTCATCTGGTTGCCATAACTTGATAACCTGATAGAATTGCACTGGCTTTCATCGCTCGAATGGCACTTAACTATAAACAGGAGATACACATGAAAAAAGTACAACAAGGTTTTACCCTGATCGAATTGATGATCGTCGTGGCGATTATCGGTATTCTGGCTGCTGTCGCAATTCCGGCTTACAGCACTTACACCAAGAAAGCTAAGTTCACTGAAGTGGTTCAGGCGACCAACGGTATTAAGATGGCTCTTGAAGCATGTTATGCGGATCAAGCTGATTTTACTAAGTGTACGGCCGGTAGCAATGGCGTACCTTACAATATTTCAGCAACGGCCAGTGATACTGCTACTACTGCACTGGCGTGTACAACCACGGCAACATTGGGTAAGGCTGTATGCTGGGTTGGGCAAACTGGCACCCCCACTACTACAACTACAGTCATCACTGGTGCTTCCGTTGGTGCTAGTGGAGCTCCTGTGAACGGGTTGACGGGTGAAGTATATACCCTCACTGCATCACAAGGTGCCAATGGCAGTGGGATTACTTGGACTTCAGGCGGTAACTGTTTGGCTGCAAATATTTGTAAGTAACTTGTTGTTTATTAAAAAACCGCCGAAAGGCGGTTTTTTTATTTGGGTGTGTTGAATTGATCGGATCGAGTGGGTATGAAAATTTCAAAAATTATTTGGCTGTGGGTAGTCCTGGTCGGTACATTGATCGCCGCGCTGTACGGTCAGTTTCTGCAAAATCCTATTCTTTTTGACGATCTGTATTTTTTCATGTTGGGTAAAGATGGTCATTCGGCCATTGAGCAATTTGCGGCTCCATCGCTGCTTGATTTACGTGCGCTCCCCTATGCCACGCTGGCCTGGACGGCCAACGCGTTCGGTTTCGGCTTGATGCCGTTCAGAATTGAAAATCTGCTGTTGCATTGGTCAGTGGCTGTGGTTCTGGCGCTGTTTGTCTTGCGCCTGTATCGCGCCGTATTGCCAGCGCAGCAAGATGAGCACACCGGAATGATGACGGCAGTACTGGTCGTGGTCAGCCTGTTCGCCGTACATCCCTTAGGTGTCTATGCCGCAGGTTATCTGGTGCAGCGCACCATCGTGATGGCGACCTTATTCAGCTTGCTGTCCTTGTGGGCGTACTTGCAGGGTCTCAAGGGCAAAAAGTCCTGGTTTTGGGCGAGTGTGGCGCTGTATTTTATGGCGACGCACAGCAAGGAGCATGTCGTTATGCTGCCTGCCGTGGTGGTAGCGATGACTGTATTGGTGCACGATGATTGGCGCGGCTTTATACGCCGGAACTCGCCGGTGTTTATGGGCTACCTTGCCGTGGCTTTGCTGACGGTGGCGCAGATCCGGGGTGTGCTAGGTCACGCCTATGAAATTAACTCCGGCGAAATGCTCGACGGCGTGCTACCTGAGCATGCGTTTTATTACAGCGTATTGACGCAATCGTGGTTGTTTTTTAAATACGGTCTGCTTTGGCTATTGCCTAATCCCGCGTGGCACTCGGTGGATATGCGCGAACCGTTGGCGCAAGGAGTGTTTTCGCTTTACGGTTTAGTGTTATTGGCTTATCTGCTGTATGGATGGGTGGCGTTCCGTTTGCTGTTCAGGCGCGGCAGGGCAGGATTGATCGGCTTCGCGTTGTTGTTCCCCTGGCTGATGTTTGCAACTGAATTTTCCACGGTGAGAGTACAGGAGATTTTTGTACTGTATCGGAGCTATATCTGGGCGGTGGGTGGCGTGATTGTCTTGCCGTTGCTGCTGATGCAGTTAAATGCAAGGTTGACGTTGCTGGTGGCGGTGTTAGCGGGTGCCGTCATGTTTATGATGTCGATGGAGCGGTTGGCCACTTTTTCTCATCCGATCTTGCTCTGGGATGATGCAGAAAAACTGGTCAAAGACAGGCAGTCGCTGCCCGGCGTAGGTCGGATTTATTACAACCGGGGAACGGAATGGTTAAAAATAGACAAGTTGGACAGCGCCCTTTCCGATCTGCAAACAGCGACCCGGCTTAGCCCGAAATTATCGGCGGCATTTGGTAACCTAGGTCAGGTGTATTCTAAAACAGGCCAGAACGAACTGGCGATACAGGCGTTCAGTCGCGCGATTACACTGGATCAGGAGCAAAAACTGCATCCGAATTACAAGTATTATTTTAGTCGTGCAATGGACTACGAAGCGCAGCAGAAATGGCCTGAGGCATCGGCTGATTATCAGGTGAGCTGTTTACTGGCAAAAAAGGGCTGCGATAAAACCAGTCTGCACTAGAATAGGTGCGGACTATCTTAACCTGATTCAACTCCCGTATAATTCTATCGCTTGACTTATGGTGTCATTAGTGGAGCCATGCCGCCATGAGTTCAGCCAAGAAAATTCTCGATCAAATGCGCAAG
>CAISHO010000006.1 GCA_903885165.1 uncultured Nitrosomonadales bacterium
CGAAAATTCGGGGCTACTTTTCAGCAAAGTCACGATGATGCCTTGTATCAACTCAAGACTGAGCCGGTTGCACCGACGATCGTACAGGCGTCAGAACCGGTAATCGTCAACTGGGATGCTATGCCGGTAGGTGCGGTTGTCGAGCTGCCCGTGGTTGAGGATGTATTGCCCGTAATGCCTTTGGCCCCGGTTGAACCGGAAGCTGAATCGATGGAACAGTTTAATCCGATAGAAGCCGAGGCTGTAGCCGTTGAACCCTGTACTTTGCTGGATGCGCGTTGCGATTTCATCATTGAAGTGGATCCGGATCAACCTTGTTCTGCGGAAGCGTTGGATGGGTTATGGCAGCGACGCGGTGAATTCGGTAAACTGGTCCAGGTGTGCGGTTTGACTTTGAATTCGGTGCAATGGGAAAAGGTGGCTGCTGATAGCCAGTCTTACTATTCTAAGTTTTATATTGCTGTGCAAATGGTCGATCGCGGCGGTGTTATCCCGCTGGCGATACTGGGTCAATTTTGCGATCTGGTGCAGGGGATCGCGGATGAAATTCACGCCGATATGAGCTTTCCAGATACGAATGCGACCCATCGCAATGCGCAGGCCATCGATGTCTTCTGTGCAGAAGTCGATCAATTGGTCGGGGTGAATCTGCTGCCACAGGGTGAGCGGCCATTTAATGCCGCGAAAATCGCTCAGGCTGCCGCGCTGCTGGATATGAAACTGGAAGCGGACGGCGCGTTTCACTTGCATAATGCTTCAGGGTACAGCGTGATCACGCTGGTTAATCACGATGCCAGACCTTTCCAATCACACACCTTAGCGCATTTTTCCACTCCGGCCGTAACGTTGCTGCTGGATGTCCCGCGTGTGGAAAACCCGGCTGAAGTCTTCGATCAACTGGTGCAGATTGCGCAATCCCTAGCAAGAACCCTGCCGGCCAATCTGATGGACGATCACCGGGTGCAATTGACTGATGCGGCGCTGGCACATACCCGCACCCAGATCGTTGAAGTTGCAGCGAAAATGTCTGCTCGCAATCTCGCGCCGGGTGGTATGCAGGCACGTCGTTTGTTCTCCTGATGCCCTTATTTGCGCCTCAGCATCGCATACAGCAGCTGCGCGCTGAAATAGAGCAGCACAATCACCGTTATTATGTGCTGGATGATCCCTCTATCCCTGATGCGGAATACGATAAGCTGTTCCGCGAACTGCAAAATCTGGAAGCTGGACATCCTGAACTACTGACTGAAGATACCCCGACGCGGAGGGTGGGGGCTGTTCCCCTGAAATCCTTTGCTGAATTGACCCATCGTACGCCGATGCTCTCGCTCAATAATGCATTTAGCGAGGAGGAGGTGCGCGCTTTTGATTCCCGTATCCGTGAGTCACTGGGTGTCGAGACGGTTGAGTATGCGGCAGAGCTCAAGTTTGATGGCCTAGCGATCAACCTCATTTATCGTAATGGGCTGTTTGTTCAGGGAGCGACGCGCGGTGACGGTAACATTGGTGAAGATGTCAGCGAAAATCTGCGCACAATACACTCCATCCCTTTGCGTTTGCGCGATCATTGCGGCGCTGATCTGACCCTTGATGTTGAAGTTCGCGGTGAAGTGCTGATGTTTACCCGAGATTTTGATAAGCTGAACGCGCAGCAGCGTGACGCTGGTGATAAAGAATTTGTCAATCCCCGCAATGCGGCAGCCGGCTCTTTGCGTCAACTCGATTCCAGGATAACTGCAACGCGCCATTTGAGCTTTTTCGCCTACGGTATCGGGTTGTGCGACGGGGTGACTCTACCCGGACAGCATAGCAGCCAGATGGCGCAGCTCTCGCAGTGGGGGATTCCGGTCGCCGTACAGCGTTGTGTGGTGACCGGCGTCGATGGCTTGCTGGCTTTCTATCGGGAGATCGGCGAACAACGCAAGACGCTGCCCTTTGCGATCGATGGCGTGGTGTACAAGGTGAATGATATAGGGCTACAGGCGCAACTGGGTTTTGTCTCGCGCGCGCCGCGCTTCGCCATCGCGCATAAATTTCCCGCAGAGGAAGCGATGACCACCCTGCTCGCGATTGATGTGCAGGTAGGACGCACCGGTGCGTTGACACCGGTCGCACGGCTGTCACCTGTGTTCGTCGGCGGCGTGACAGTGACCAACGCAACTTTGCACAACGAGGATGAAATACGCCGTAAAGATGTGCGCATCGGTGATACGGTGGTTGTGCGACGGGCAGGGGATGTGATTCCCGAAGTGGCGCGCGTCGTCATGGCGCATCGACAGCCGGATGCAAGTGAGTTCGTCATGCCGACGGTTTGTCCTGTGTGTGGCTCTCATGTCGCAAGGGAAGCGGACGCGTCGGCCTGGCGTTGCACCGGTGGTCTGTATTGTCCTGCCCAGCGCAAGCAGGCTTTGCTGCATTTTGCCGGACGCCGGGCGATGAATATCGATGGTCTGGGTGACAAACTGGTCGAGCAACTGGTCGATGCCGATCTGGTCAGAACGCCGGCCGACCTGTATCAACTGGGCATGACGGCGCTGGGCCGTCTGGCGCGCATGGGTGAGAAATCCGCGCGCAATCTGCTGGATGCGATCGAAAACAGTCGACGCACTACGCTGGCCCGTTTTATTTTTGCCTTAGGGATTCGGAATGTCGGTGAGACGACCGCAAAAGATCTGGCCCGAAACTTCGGATCGCTGGATAATCTGATTGCAGCTGATACTGTGCGTCTGCAGGCGGTGCCCGATGTCGGCCCTGTGGTCGCTGAGAGTATGATCGAATTTTTTGCCGAAGTACATAACTTGGATGTGATCAGGCAATTGCGAGTTGGCGGGGTGAGTTGGGATGAATTTGAACCTGAACCCGAGCAGATTCTGCCGTTGAGTGGAAAAATCTTCGTCCTGACCGGCGTGCTAGGTACCCTGTCGCGTCAGGAGGCCAAAGAGAAGTTGGAAGTGTTGGGTGCTAAGGTCAGCGGTAGCGTGTCTAAAAAAACAGATTACGTGGTGGCCGGCATTGATAGTGGCAGTAAACTCGATAAAGCGCGGGAATTAAATATTTCCATTATGGACGAAAATGAATTTTTGTTTTTAATCAAAGGTTTTTGACTATGAGAAAAGTTAAAGTGATACGTAAGGCAGTGTTTCCAGTCGCGGGTATGGGAAGTCGCTTCCTGCCGGCAACCAAGGCCAGTCCCAAGGAGATGATGGCGATCGTGGACAAACCGTTGATTCAGTACGCCGTCGAAGAGGCGGTAGCGGCGGGTATTACCGACATGATTTTCATCACCGGTCGCAGTAAGCGCTCTATCGAGGATCATTTTGATAAGGCTTATGAGCTGGAGGCCGAATTGGAAAAGCGTGGCAAGGCGGAGTTGTTGCGCATTACCCGTGAAGTGATTCCGGACGGCATCAACTGCATCTATATGCGTCAGTCCGAGCCATTGGGTTTAGGTCATGCGGTGTTGTGTGCGCAGGCGGTGATTAAAGATGAACCCTTTGCCGTGATTCTGGCGGATGACTTCATGGTGGCCGAAGCCTCCGCTGTGACACAACAAATGGTGCAAGTTTATGAGAAGCATTTTAACTCGGTGCTGGCTGTGCATGATGTGCCGCGAGATCAGACCCGTCAATACGGGATCGTCAGCAGCGTCCGGGTAAATGATGAACTGGAACAGGTGACCGGTATTGTCGAAAAGCCGGAGCCTGAAGAAGCGCCATCAACGCTGGCTGTGGTCGGTCGCTACATTTTGACCCCGCGAATTTTCCACCATTTACAGAATGTGAAACCCGGTGCAGGCGGAGAAATTCAATTGACGGATGCAATTTCTGCACTGATTGAGGAAGAGCGCGTACTGGCCTATCGTTATCATGGTGAGCGTTACGATTGCGGCTCTAAACTAGGTTATTTGCAGGCGACGGTGGCTTCAGGACTGTCACATCCGGAAGTCAAAGAAGAGTTTGCCGAGTACTTGCGCAACCTGAATTTAGGCGCTTAACAGAGATGAATATTCAGCGCGCCAGAGACGTTTTGCAGCAGGCGGAATTGCTCTGCTCTGCCGAACAGGTTCAACGCGCGCTACACAGGATGGCATCAGAAATTAACTCGGTAATGAGTGATATGCATCCGCTGGTGTTGTCAGTGATGGGCGGGGCGGTTGTTTTTTCCGGACAACTTTTGCCTTTACTCGATTTTCCGCTGGATTTCGATTATGTGCATGTGTCGCGCTACGGCGATGCGCGTAGCGGCGGGGAAATGCACTGGAAGGTAGCACCGCATGAATCGGTGCGTCATCGTGTGGTGTTGCTGGTGGACGATATTCTCGATGAAGGGCATACGCTGGCGGCCTTGCGTGAACGCGTGATGGCCTTAGGGGCTGATCGCTGTTATATCGCGGCTTTTGCCGATAAAATGCATGGTAAAGAAAAGCCGGTTACCGCTGATTTTGTCGGCATTGAATTGCCGGATCGTTTTGTGTTCGGATACGGTATGGATATTGAAGGTGCATGGCGCAATCTGCCTGCGATTTATGCAGTGAAAAATCAGGATGCGGGATTCAGGATTCAGGACTGAGTGAAATCGGGGAGGATGGCGTTTCTCAATCCTCAATCCTCAATCCTCAATCCTCAATCCTCGATCCTCAATCCTCAATCCTCATAAGGGAATTGATATGTTAGCTATCATAGGCGGTCGGGGTTTGACGCAACTGGCAAACCTCAAAATCACTCACCGGCAAGTGATGCGTACGCCTTATGGTGAACCTTCAGGTGCTTTTCTCTTTGGCACACTCAATGAACATGAAGTTATTTTTCTGGCCCGTCACGGATATGGTCATACTATTCCCCCTCATCTGGTCAATTATCGGGCTAACTTGTGGGCTTTGCGTGAACAGGACGTGACCGATGTGATTTCTGTCGCAACAGTGGGTGGTATTCGTGCGGATCTGACGCCGGGTAAACTGGTGGTGCCGGATCAGATCATCGATTACACGCATGGACGCGATTCGACTTATTTTGACAGTCGCAACATCAGTTTTAGCAACGTCGATTTTACCCTGCCTTATTCTCAGAAATTACGTAACCGCATCCTCAAGAGTGCACAGATAACGCAGCACGAGTGCCTCGATGGCGGCGTTTATGCTGCAACACAAGGTCCTCGCCTCGATAGTATCGCCGAGATCAATCGCTATGAGCGCGACGGTGCAGATATGGTCGGTATGACAGGAATGCCGGAAACCTCGTTGGCCAGAGAGTTGGATGTGAACTATGCGTCCATCGCCGTGGTGGTCAATTGTGCAGCAGGTCGCGGTGATTGTCAGACCGGCATCAAGCTGGATGGGGTGAATACCACCGCAAAAAATTCTATGGAGCGGGTGCGTTCCATACTCGAATGCGTGGTGATTTGCCATGAGGAAGACCCGGATGAATAACCTTTTATCAGTATGGAGTCGAGATGGCTATTAGAACTGTATTGCGTATGGGCGATGCACGCCTGTTGCAGCGTGCCGTACCGGTCAGCGATTTTGCCAGTTTGCCGGATTTACTGGTCGATATGCGTGACACCATGAAGGCGCAGGGTGGAGTAGGGTTGGCCGCGCCGCAAATCGGCGTCAATCTGCGGGTAGTGATTTTTGAAGTCGAAGCCAACCCTCGTTATCCTGATGCCGAATATGTGCCGGAAACTGTGCTGGTCAACCCTTATATCACGCCACTGGATGATAAGCATGATGAAGGCTGGGAGGGGTGTTTGAGTCTGCCCGGACTGCGCGGGCTGGTATCGCGCTGGACGCATATACGCTATCAGGGTTGTGACGAATACGGCGCCTTGATTGATCGAACCGTGAGCGGTTTTCATGCGCGTGTGGTACAACATGAATGCGATCATCTGGAAGGTGTGTTGTATCCGATGCAGATGCAGGATATGAGCCGTTTCGGCTTTTCTGATTTGCTGTTCCCCAATAACGATACTCAGGACGAATAATTGCGATACTCCCAACTTCAGGAATCGAAGGTTGTTCGTAATCTTTTGATTTCGTTTGGATTTCTTGTAATTGTGTTTATCGTGGGTACGATAGGATTTCAAATTCTGGGCGGGCCGCGCTATTCCCTGGAAGATTGTTTCTACATGACGTTTATCACCATCACCACTATCGGTTATGGTGAAATCGTCGATGTGACCCGTTATGAGTACGGCCGTTTGTTTACCGTATTTATCGGCATTTCCGGTATCGGTGTGCTGGGTTATGTTTTATCCACAGTCACCGCCTTTATATTGGAAAAGGATCTCAACATATCCTGGAGGATAAGGAAGATGCAGAAAAAAATCGATCAGCTGAGCGGCCATTACATCGTGTGTGGTGTAGGTCTGGTGGGCAGTAATGTGGCGCACGATTTGGCGATGACTCGCCGTTCGTTTGTGATTGTTGAGAGCGATTTGACGCATATTGAGCGCTATTTTGATACCCACCCGGAACAGCTTTTTGTGAACGGAGACGCGACGGATAACGATGTCTTGATGGCGGCGGGGGTGATGCGCGCCAAGGGGGTTTTCGCGGTCGCGCATGACGACAGCGCGAATCTGGTGATCAGTCTGAGCGCCAAGCAGTTGAATCCGAACGTGCGCGTGGTGGCGCGTTGTCATGATATGAAGAACGCCGAAAAAACACGTCGTGTTGGTGCAGATGAGGTTATTTCACCCGATTACAGTGGTGGTCAGCGCATTGTTTCCGCGATGCTGCGCCCGAACGTGATGAACTTTCTCGACGAGATGCTCAACTCTGATAAGACGCTGCGTATGGAAGAGATCATTCTGCCGAACAATTTGGTGAATAAATCGCTGAATGTGTTGTATCACGGCAACCACGATTGTCTGGTGCTAGCCATACAACGAGATGGCGCATGGTATTTCAATCCGCCTGCCGGGTATATCCTTCAAGAGTGTGATGTCTTGATGGTGATGACTACGCCGGAAGGCCGTGCCCACCTCGAAAACCTGATCGAGGGCATCGATTAAGCGACTGACAACTTTTTTCCTGCAAGCGGGGATTTTATGTTCGACGACAGTTTAATTCCAGGGCTGATTGCCGATGCGCATGTTGCAAAATGAGCTGATCGCAGGAGGAAGCTTGATATACGCAATTTTAGATTATTCTAAGCGCAATCAAAATTTAGTTAACTTTCTGATTTAATAGATATTTTATTGTATTTAGCAGGGCGTTAGAATGATGACTGATCAATTTAAAATTGTAATCGTGGGGTCAGGCCCGGGCGGGATGTCGGCTGCCGCGCGTGCAGCCGAACTGGGCTTGTCTCATCTTCTGCTTGAAGCCGCGCCGCATCTTGCCAGCACCATTCATCACTTCCAAAAAGGCAAGACCGTGATGGCGGAGCCTGCCGTGTTGCCGCTACGCAGTGCGATCAGTTTTGGCCCCGGTTCTCGTGAAGCGATTCTTGATACCTGGCGTGATGAGCTGGCTGAGTATAGCGTTAATCTGCGTCTTAATGCCGCTGTGGCGGCCATTGCCGGACACGCGGGCGACTTTCAAATTACGCTGCTGACCGGTGAGTGCATCCGGGCTGAATTCGTGGTGCTGGCCATCGGAATACAGGGCAATATTCGTAAACTGGCCGTGCCGGGAGAAGATTTGCCCGGCGTGCAGTATCAACTGGATGACCCGGATGAATTTAACAATGAAACCATCGTGGTGGTGGGTGGTGGCGATGCCGGGGTTGAAAATGCGCTGGCGCTGTCGCGGCAGAATCGCGTTATTCTAGTTAATCGTCAGGACGAATTTAGCAATTGTAAGGAAGCTAATTACGAACAGCTAATGACGGCGGTATCGCGCGGCAAAATTGAAATTCGTGTTAATACGCTGACCGAGCGGGTGGAAGCCTATAGCGGCGGTACTTTTAAGCTGTCTTATATGGCGCAAACCCCCGAGGGGCATGAGCAGATCGATTGCCATCGCGTCATCGCGCGACTGGGTGCCAAGCCGCCGCGTCAGTTGGTGGAGAGTTTCGGGGTGCATTTCCCCAACAGCGATTCGGGCGCGGTGCCGCAGTTGTCGGAGCAATACGAATCGAACGTGCCGGGTTTATATATCGTCGGTGCACTGGCCGGTTATCCTTTGATCAAGCAGGCGATGAACCAGGGGTATGAGGTCATCGAGTACATTCAGGGTAATCCGGTCGAACCGGCTGATGAGTTGCTGTTACGGATGAAATTTGCCTGTGTGCCAGATATACACTCGGTGACCGAAGGCATTGCCTTGTTGAGGGCTAATCAGCCTTTGCTGGCACCACTCACTACTTTGCAATTGCGCGAGTTTATGCTGGAGAGCACAGTGCAAGTGCCCAAACGCGGTGAGCTGATTTTTAACCGCAATGATTACAGCAACAGTTTCTTTTCGATTCTTGAGGGGCGGATTGCGATTCAAACGGAAGCGCCCGATGGGGAGGCTGCCGTTTTCTCGCTCGGAAAAGGTGAATTCTTCGGTGAAATGGGACTGTTGTCCGGTCGCCGCCGTTCCGGATCAGCGACCGCGAGTGAAGATTGCATCCTGGTTGAGACCTCGCGCCGTTCCATGCTCAAATTGCTTTATTCTGCCAGCGGGGTGCAGCGTAAACTCGATGAGGTTTCGCTCAAACGCGTCGTTCGCAGTTGTCTGGATACCATGTTGCCTGAGAGCGAATTGGAGTATCTGGTACACGATGCGCAGTCTAGGCGTTACGCCGTGGGTGATGAATTGTTTCATGAGGGTGATCAAGCGGATGGGCTGTATATGATACGGCGCGGTTCGGTCACTGTGTCGCGTCAGGTTGCCGGAAAAGAGATCGTGCTAGCTTATATTTCTGCCGGTAATTATGTCGGGGAAATGGCACTGGTGTCGAATATGCCGCGTTCGGCTACGGTGCGTGCAGCATCGCCCACTGAGGTGATTATGCTCGAAGCATTGCGGGTAACCGAGGTGCTGAGTAGAAATACCTCGATGCGGCGTAAGGTGGATAGTAGGTTTCTGGAACATGTGCGTTCGGACGAATATTCGCTGTCGAGTGAATCGAGCGGCCTGATCAATTTTCTGATGGAGGAGGGCGTAGGCGAAGCGACCGATGTGTTGCTGATTGATTATGCGCGTTGCATACGCTGTAACAATTGTGAAACGGCTTGTGCCGATGTGCATGATGGCACTTCACGGTTAGATCGCGAGGCGGGGGCCACTTATGCGCAAATTCACGTGCCTACCTCGTGCCGGCATTGTGAACATCCTCATTGCATGAAAGATTGTCCGCCTGATGCTATCCACCGCTCAGTGAACGGCGAGGTGTTTATCAGCGATAATTGCATAGGCTGTGGCAATTGTCAGGATAATTGCCCGTATGGTGTGATACAAATGGCTGTCAAACAGGATTATCAGAAACGCACCATCTGGCAGATCATACTCGGTACTCAACCTGCTAAAGCCACTCAGGTGACATCAGGAGAGCTGCTAAAAAAGGCCGTTAAATGCGATATGTGTAAAGACATTTTGGGCGGGCCGGTGTGTGTTCGTGCCTGTCCAACTGGGGCTGCGCTGCGTGTCAGTCCGGAAGCCTTTTTAGGCTATGTCAAGTAGGCCGGCAGATGAGGAGTAATGAATGAATAATATGCAAGGTTCGTCTTTGCTCAAGTACAAGAATTACAGGTACTTAAAAGTCTCCGCTGGCATGATGGTGTTATCTATCGTGGTGTATCTTTTCAATGAACCGGTAGGTGGCCATCCTTTTGGCGGCACTTGGCTGGGCTATACCTTAGGTGTCGTGTCCACCCTGATACTGTTAGGGCTGATGTGGTATGGCGTGGCCAAGCGCAGTATCACGGGTACGCCTGACTGGAGCATGATTGCTGAGCATGAGGGAATGGCCGGATCACATCAGCGTCCTGCGCACGGTAAGTCATCAGTCAATAAAGGTTTACGCGGCAGTGGCATGCTGCAAGAGTGGTTGTCGGGGCATATTTACCTCGGGATCTCGCTACTGGTGTTGGCCACCCTGCATACCGGTTTTCATCTGGGCTGGAATGTACACACGCTAGCTTATGTATTGATGATGCTGGTGATATTTAGCGGATTCTACGGTCTGAATGCGTATTTGAATTATCCGCGTCTGATTACCCTGAATATGGGCGAAGACACGCTGGACGATCTGTTGCTGAAGATTGCAGAACTGGATGAATTAGCGACGGCTCGGGCGCTGGATTTATCCGATGAGGTGAATGTGCTGGTGATGGAGTCTTGTCAGGAGACCCGTGTCGGCGGTAATTTGTTGCAGCAATTGAGTGGCACTCAGCGCGATTGTCCTACCCGGTTTGCAGTTCAACATCTGATGACATTGGGTGGGCATTACATTCGGGATGATCAGCGAAAAATGCTGCGCGATCTGTATTCACTCCTGTTGCGCAAGGAAAAACTGGTATTGCGGGCGCGTACGGAAATCATGCTAAAGGCTCGTCTGGAGTGCTGGTTATATTTGCACGCACCGTTGGGAATCGCCTTATTTTCCGCGCTCGCGGCGCACATTATATCCATCTTTTTTTATTGGTAGCCGGGATGATTTCTTGTCTTTTGATTCATGTGACGCGCAATTCGCAAGGCTTGCCGATTAGCAAAAATAGCGTGATTTCCGGCGAAATCCTGCAGATAGGCCGTGGAGCCGCCTGCAAAATTCACCTTCAGGATCACCGTATCAGTTTGCTGCACGCGACGATACTCCGCTCTGAAGAGGGTGGCTTGTATATTGATGCGGAACATAATGTCACCCTGAAAGTGGACGGCTTTATTACCCTCAGTGCCGATCTTGTTCCCGGTACACGGCTGGAAGTAGGTCCTTATTCATTGATTGTGGAGCCTGAGACGGAACATCACGAGATCACCTTGTCTCTGGAGTTGATTCATCCTTTGCCTGCTGTGATGCAGGGGCATGTGCCGGTTAATCTGGCCGCTTTAGGTTGGAGTAAGCGCAAGTTCGGATTCGGGATGGCGGCGATTATCCTGTTTTTGTTTATGCTGCTACCGTTGCTGCCTGCCGCATCAAACGCATTGGATAAATGGCAATCCGGCCTGCCGGTGACCATGACTGACTCTTGGAGTCCGGGGCCTTTGTCTGGCGGACATGAGTTATTTGCCTCGAAGTGCTCCACCTGTCATCAGCGTGCGTTCAAATCTGTGACCGATGAAATCTGTACCGGTTGCCATGCGCGGGTATCCCGTCACCTGACTAAGGCCGATCTGGAAGTGCAGGCGTTTGGCGGAATGCACTGCACCAATTGCCATATCGACCATAAGGGGCGCGAAGAACTGGTGTTGCATGACTCATCCAAGTGCGTTGATTGTCATGGCAATATCAAGGATAAAAAGACCAGCACGGAGTTGGCTAACGTGAATGATTTCAATCTGGGTCATCCACCGTTCCATCTCACCTTTGTCAGCGATAGCGGAGCTGTTCATATCCGGGAAGACGATAAAGCGCGATTGATTGAAAAGTCAGGGTTGAAGTATTCCCATCAGGTTCATCTGGCGAAAGACGGGGTCTCGAGTCCGCAGGGTGATACCGTGATGCAGTGTCAGGACTGTCATAAACTGGAAGAATCAGGCAAACATTTTGCGCCGATGAGCATGCAAAAATCCTGTCAGCAGTCGGGTTGTCATGCGCTGGATTTTACCGATCCTGTCACCGGTCTGGCACCGCATGGCTCCGAGCGAGCTGTAATGAACAGTTTGCGCGAGTTTTATGGTAAATGGCTGGGGGTTTCGGCAGACAATCTGGCTGCGTGTAAGGGCGCAGTGGTGCAGGATTGCGTCAACGAACTGGCCAGAAAGAACGCCGCCGCAACTTTGTTCAGGAAAGACCTCGAATGCGGAGAATGTCATGAAATTTCGCCGGTAGCGAATAAGGATGTACCCTGGAAGGTCACGCCGATACGCATTAATCGTGACTGGCAGCCGGGCGCGATTTTTCCGCATAACCGGCATGACACGATGAAGTGTACCGACTGCCATGACAAGGTGGAATCTAAAGTGAGTGCAGATATTTCCATGCCGGGTATCGCAAAATGCAGGGAATGCCATGTCGGTAATCATCCCGCTAAAGGAAAAGTTGCCAGCGGTTGCGACAGTTGCCACCAGTTTCATCGAACCGCAGTTAAACCTGAAAATTAGTATCTTTATAATACTTTGATTTTAAGGAATAAAAATGAAAAAGATAATTCTGTTGCTCGGGGTGTTCATGTTTGCTGGCTGCGGTGAAAAGCCTGCAACGTCCCCCTCGGAGAAACACGTCACGGCGGCCGAGATTATCGATAAATCCGGCTGTTTGGGCTGCCATCACGACGGAAATACCATGAATGTGCCGACCTGGTCGGCGGTCGCGCAGAAATATCGGGGAAATACGGATGCCGTAGAGTTTCTGGTTAAGAAAATTCCTCACGGCGGTTCAGGTTCCTGGGGCAAGATGGAGATGCCGCCCTTTGCGGATTTGACCAAAGAGGAAGTCAGGGTCGTGGTGAAAGATATATTGGCGACACCGATCTCCTCATTTTGAATGATTTACGCCTGTACGATCGCCAGTTCGCCCAGATCTGTTGTGTAGCGCTGCGATACATTACCCCGTTTCATCGCCCAGCTTTTTTTGAGGCCTTCGCCCAGCAGTTGTATCGTGCCGCTGCCCATGCGGCGATTGATTCGATCCAGTGTGCTCATCAAGTTGCCAGATTTTTGCAGGGCTGCGACATTGTCGAACAGGGTAAGGGGACGCTCGCTCGCCGCGATGATGCCGGAGAACATCACCCCGGCCTTTTGATAGGCATAGCCGCTTTGATAGATCTGGCGCAATCCGCTGAGCGCCGCGTGGCACAACACCCGTGTGTCATCGCTAGGCTCTGCCAAAGCTAGGGTTAGACTGGGGTGGTATTGCGGATATTTGTTTTGATGCGGGTTGGTGCGGATAGATACTTGCAGACAGCTGGCCAGAGAATGTTGGCCGCGCAGTTTCTCGCAGGCGCGACTAGTATAGGCGATCACCGCTTGTTCAAGTTCCGCCAGACTGTTAACTGACACACCAAAGGAACGCGAGCAGATGATTTGCGCGCGGGGCGGGCTGACTTCATCAAGCGCCATGCATGCGATGCCGTTAAGTTCAGCCACGGTGCGCTCGACCACCACACCAAACTCCGTGCGTATTCTTAGGCTTGAGGTCTGTTTCAATTCCAGTACGGTGGTGATGCCCATTTCCTGCAGTCGTGCGCTAATACGTCGACCCACGCCCCAGACCTCGTTTGCGCTTATATTTTTAAATATCTGATTTATTTCATCTTCTGATAATTCATTCAAGTTGCATACGCTATTGAAGCGCGGCTGCTTCTTGGCGATATGGTTGGCGAGTTTAGCTAGCGTCTTGCTGGATGCAATACCGACACACACCGGGATGCCGACGCATTGTTTGATGGTGCTGCGCATCTGCTGACCGTACCGGCTCAATTCATCCATCCCGGTCAGTTCTAAAAAACATTCATCGATCGAATACACCTCCTGTTCGGGGGAAAATTGCGCCAGCAGTCGCATTACCCGATTCGAGATGTCTGCATACAGGGTGTAATTAGAGGAGAGGGCGATGATGCCGTGTTTTTTGGCGAGGACTTTTAACTGGTACCAAGGTGCTGCCATCAGGATTCCTAGATTTTTAACCTCCTGAGAGCGCGACACTACGCAGCCGTCGTTGTTGCTCAGTATCACGACGGGGAGGAATTCCAGGTGCGGCTGGAACAGGCGTTCACAGGACACATAGAAATTATTACAGTCGATTAGGGCAATCGCACGCTTCATGTCAGGCCGTTCGGACTATATCCTGACTCAATGTTTATGTACGTTCCAGCTCACCACGCCCCAGATGGAAAATTCCTGTTCCGGTTTGATGTGCATGTCTGGATAGTCCGGGTGGGCCGCGCGCAGCATCGGCCCATCAGGCGTGTGCAGCAATTGTTTGACGGTGAATTGACCGTCTACTACGGCAATCACCACGCAGCCATGTGTGGCCTTCAAAGCGCGATCGACGACCAGTAAGTCCCCGTTAAAAATACCTGAATCACGCATTGAGTCACCCGCGACCCGCATAAAAAAAGTGGATTCACGTCGTTTGATCAGATGTTCGTCCAGACTGATGTGCTGCTCGACATAGTCGTCGGCCGGTGACGGAAAGCCGGCGGGCACTGGACGGCGTAGCAAGGCGCGCTGGCTATAGAGCAGTTCTTTGTTCGGGTGGGTGATGGAGAGCAGTTGTCCCGATCTGCGCCACAAATTTAAAGATGTTTGTATCATGGCAATTATTTCCGGTACTTGCGAACTAGACCAGTTAGCACACCGAATATTTCCAGTGTGCCTTGAGGCCGGATGACGGGATAGGCGGGATTGGCCGGGCGTAGGATGAAGGCGCCGTTTTCGCGATCCAGTGTTTTAAGGGTGAATTCATCATCGACAATCGCGATGACGATATCACCGATATTGGCCGTCATGCGTTTTTCCACCACTGCGACGTCACCCTCGTGTATCCCTGCGTCTATCATCGAATCGCCTTTGACTGTGATCAGCGTGGTTTTGGAGGGGGTTTCTATCAGCATCTCGTCGATGATGAAGAAATCTCCCTGGGTGGCGCTGATCGCAACCGGCATGCCGGCCTGAACGGTTGATTCGGCATGGGGTCTGGCGAAAAATTGTCGTGTTGGTATCCAGGCGCCATCGGGCGTGCGTTCGATGAAGTCAGCCTCACTGAGGCGAACCAATACAGCTTTTACCCAGGATTTTGAGGCGATACCAAATACTTCGCATAATCTGGCATAGGAAGGGATATTTTTCCAGTCTGCGTAGTAGTCTTGCAACTTATTCAGATACTCAGTATCTTTGATGTTGAACTCGGTCATGATATTTCCATACAGAACGATTGTGCTGCGAACTATAAAGAACGTTCGTTCTGCTGTCAAGATTCATTCCATCATTTTTTATATAATTTTGATGTCCCTTTTCTCTCGTCAGGCATCTGGAAATAGTATGATGTCAGCCCTGCGTTTGTGCAGCTTCAAATTTACTCGTGATATCAATTAGAACTTAAGACATGAACGAAAAAATAATTTTTGTCAGGACGGGGCGTGGTGAGGATGAGGTGCTCGGCAAGGCGGCACATTTGTCCAAGGACATTAAGCGCGCCTTGTTGATGGTAGATGGTATCTCGACGGTTGCTGAAATCACCAAACGTTGTTCGCCTAGTCTTCGTGCCGGTTTACAGGATATGTTTATTGAGTTGGCCAATGGCGGATTTATTCGCGATAGCGCCATGCCTGTGATTGCGGCGAAGACTGCGGTTGAGCTTGTTCCGATGTCGGCAAAAAAATCTGATGCGGAAGAATTGGACTTTACCGCCGCTTTCCGTGTGCCTACTGCAGCGATTTTGGCAGAAGAAGCAGCCAGGCAGCAGTTGATCGTGGAGCGGCAGGCTCGCGAACAGGCACAAATGGCACGCGCTCAAGTTACGCGGGCTAAGGTGGAAAACGAAGCGGCCAGGGCAGATGCCGAGGCTGCTGCGCGGGAACTGGCGGAATTACGCGCGCTAGAGGCAGTCGAGCAATCAAAAATTAAGGCGCAACAGCATGCCGAGGCGGAAGCACGAGCGAGTATGGTCGCGCAGGAAAAGGCTAGGCTGGAGGCGGAAGTTGCTCAATTGAGAGCCGAGGCGGAAGCGGTGGCGCGTGCTCGTGCCGTTGCAGATGAAAAAGCTAGGTTGCAGGTTGAAACAGCTAGAGTGTATGCACTTCAAACAGCGGAGCGTCTGGCGCGTGAGCAGACCGAGTCCGCGCGCGTCAAGGCTGAACAAGCCTCAGCCCGTGCTGATGCGGAAGCGGCGGCACGCGAACAGGCGGAACGCCAGGCTCAGACTGCCGTGGAAATGACCAGGCTTAAGGCTGAGCAGCATGCCGCTGAAATGAAGGCGGAAGCGGATGCTCGCGTACGTGCGGCGGCGGAAGAAAAAGCGGTGCTGGAAGCTCAGGTGGCGAAGTTAAAGGCCCAGGCCGAGGCAGACGCACAGGCTCGTGCCATTGCGGATAAGCGAGCGATAATAGAAGCTGATGTGGCTAAATTAAATGCGCAACAGGAAGCGGAGCGTATTGCCGAAGAAGTTAAAGCCGCTCGTCTTCAGGTTGAACATGAGACCGGGCGGGCGCGGGAGCAGGAGCAGGCAGGTCAGGAAGCTAGTCGCGTACAAGCCGAGGCTGTCGCACGTGCTGTAGCCGCTAACCGGGCAAAGCTGGAAGCGGCACGCCCCAAAGTTGAACCGGTACCGATCAATGTGCGTGAAGCGGCAGCCCAGGCCCGGCAGGCGGCTGAGTCTCGTGCCAATGAGGAGTCTGCACGTCGCGCCAAAGAAGAATCTAAAATGCTCAGGGCTGAGCAAGCGGCGGTGAAACACAAGGGGAATGTCGCGCAGGCGATGCAGCGCGGTGAGGCTGAAGTTCAGAAAAATGCCGAAAGATTGGCCGCAGTGGTGCGCCTCAATGCCAGACATGCCGCGATGGAGGATGATGTTTTTTCGGCTTTAGACGAGCTGGCCAAACAGCAGGAATCGGTCGAGCAGGCTGAAGAAATTCAGGTCGTGCAATCCGGGCAGGGCGAGGCCGAGGCGGCGGCGAAGCCGGTGATGGAAAAACGAACCACCATCGCGACGGTAGCGTTTTTCGATATCGTCGGCTATGTCACTCTGAACAATACCAAACAGATCGAGTTAAAAGCACAGCTCAATCAGTTGCTGACCAATAGTTTGGATCCTAACGGGGCTAATGACCGCGTGATTCTCGATGCAGGCGAAGGGGTTGCGATTGGCTTTTTGCAACACCCAACTGATGCGCTGGAAACGGCGATGCATTTTCGCAATGGCCTGATGGCCAACAAGCATTACGATTATCCTGATCTGAGGGTGCGCACAGGGATACATCTGGGACCTATCAGTCTGGTTAAGGATATGAATGGTCACGTCAATATGCTGGGTGACGGGATTAGTAGTGCCCAGCGTGTGATGACGTTTGCGAACAATGATCAAATCTATGTTTCGCGCGCCTATTATGATTTTGTTTCCAGTTTGAGTGATGAGTACGACGAGCTCTTTCGTTATCGCGGAACGCAGCAGGATAAGCACGGGCGCGAGTTGCCTGTTTATGAATTGCTTGATGCCGAAGAGGATGGCGAGGTGTTTGAAGGTCTTGTGGTGAGCCCTGAAGACACTCCCGCATCATTGTTGGGAACGGCGACCGCCAAAGTGCCGGCCTTTAATTTTGAGGCGTTTGATGTGGCGCAATTTTTACCTGCGGATCATGAAATTACTAAACCTGTAGCCCGTGAAAGTAGTAGCGTACCTGAGCAATTATTCAGGGATGTGATCGCGTTCACTCAGTCTGATCAGTCTGTAGGCGAAGAAAAATCGCCTGTTGTCATTGAGAAAGCAGTCGTGCCGGTGGTAAAACCCGTGCAAGTCGTTGAGCTGCCGGTTGTCAAACCGGTTGTCGCGCAGACTGTAACGCCAGCGCCTAAGGTGGCACCCGTTGTACAAGAAATTGCGCTCGAAACGTTCCCTGAATCGGTCGTTAAGCCGGGCGTAGCCAGACAGCCTGAGACGACACCGCCGAAAATCATCGCGGCGCAGAAGATGAAGTTTCAACCGGCAGAGCGGGTTGAAACCGCTGTTAAACGTGAACCAAAGTCATTTTCTCCGGTGAGGTTGGGGGCGGGGCTGCTCGTGCTGGTGTTAGTGCTGCTGCTTGTTGCGCCTTATATATTGATTAATAATGGGAGTTTGAAGAACATAGAGCAGGTGCTCAGCAGTAAACTGGGACAGTCGGTGCATATTGGTCATCTGTCGGGCCGCATTTTTCCCTCCCCTCAGTTGTTGATGAACGACGTCTCCGTCGGTAAACAAATTCAGTTGCGTGAGGTTCGTGCTGATTTTAGTTTTTCTGCATTGACCGGCACAGTTAAATCAATCAAGCGTCTTGAATTAGACGGTGTGCAGTTCAACGGCGTAGATTTAACGCAGGTGGGCACGGGGTTGCAGCAATTGGCAGGTGATCGGCTGTATCCCGTGGCGGTTATCTCGCTGACGCAAAGTCGCTTGGAAGTGGACGGGATAGCGCTCGCTGATCTGGCGGGGACGCTGAATTTCGATCAGGCCGGAAAGTTCACGCGGGGTAATCTGAGTGCGAACGCAAATAAGTTGACGCTAGACCTGAGTGTCACGCCCGATCAGAAGTTGCAGCTTGCTTTGGCGATGCGCGGCAGTGCGTTACCGCTGCTGCCAAACTTGATTTTTGATGATCTGAAGGCAACAGGGGAATTAGCGGGGAATGAGCTGCGTATTACCAGTATGGACGGGCGCATAATGGGTGGCGTATTGACCGGCGATGCGCGCGTCAATTGGAATACGGGTTGGCGGGTAGAGGGGGCGTTAGCAGCACGCGTTATTCCCGTTCAGAATATCAATAAGTTGTTGAGCGGAGATCTGGACGGGAATGCAAACTTCCAGATGCAGGCGGGCCGTTTGTCTCAGCTGGTCGGTACGGCTCTGTTGAGCGGCTCTTTCAGTGTCAAAAAGGGCAGTATCAGTGGCGTGGATGTGGTGGAAACAGTCCGTTTGCGCAGTCGTGAGCATTTGCCGGGCGGCAGAACGCATTTCGATGAATTGAATGGCGAGTTGACTTATCTGGATGAGAGTTATCAGTTCAAGCAGTTGAGAATGAAGGCTCATCTGCTCAATGCAACGGGAGCCTTGACCGTGGCTAAACAGCAGTTGTCAGGTGCTGTGTCGGCAGATCTGGCAGGCCGGGCGGGAGCTGCCTTGTTGCAAGTGGGTGGCACCACCGATAGTCCAACCTTGCAGGCGCGCTAACAGAAGGTTCTCGTAAAATGAAAGAGGGACATATGGAAATATGTCCCTCTTTTAAAATCTACGTGGCACTTTGTGTGCCCCGTTTTTTTTATGACAGCGCTTTTTTAATGCGCTCTAGTGCCTTTGTAAGGTTTTCCATAGAGGTGGCAAAGGATAAGCGGATGTAACCTTCGCTGCCGAATGCGGAACCTGGCACGACTGCCACACCGGCTTCAACCAGCAGGTATTCGGACAGGGCGATGTCGGTCGCAGCGCTAATCGTGCCTTTGGCAAACAACGTCGCAATCGCACCGCGTGCATCCGGGAAAGCGTAGAACGCGCCGCCAGCCATGATGCAGGACAGACCGGGGATGGTGTTCAGTTCATTCACCACGAAGATATGACGTTCGCGAAAAGCCTTGATCATCGGTGTGATACATTCCTGATCGCCGTTGAGCGCAGCTTCTGCCGCTACTTGTGAGATCGAGGTCGGATTCGAGGTGCTTTGCGATTGCACGTTTTCCATCGCGGTGATGATGTCCTCAGGACCCGCTGCATAACCTATGCGCCAGCCGGTCATCGCATACGCTTTGGATACGCCATTGAGCACCATGGTGCGCGGATACAGATCCGGGCAGGCATCCAGAATGTTGACGAACTTGGCATCGGTCAGCGCGATGTGTTCGTACATATCGTCGGTCGCGATCAGAATCTGCGGATGTACGCGCAATACTTCACCCAGCGCCTTCAAGTCTTCCAGCGTATAGACCGCGCCTGACGGGTTGCTCGGGCTATTGATTACCACCATCTTGGTTTTTGGGGTGATTGCGGCGGCCAGTTGCGCTGCAGTCAGCTTGAAGCCTTGTTCGATGCCGGCTTCGACGATGACGGGTTTGCCTTCTGCGATGATCACGATATCAGGATAGGAAACCCAGTACGGTGCAGGAACGATGACTTCATCGCCCGGATCAATCACGGCTAACGCCAGATTGAAGAAACTTTGTTTGCCGCCGCAGGAAACCAGAATTTGTTTCGCGGTGTAATCCAGACCGTTATCGCGCTTGAACTTGGCGATGATGGCGGTTTTTAAGGATGGCATGCCGCCCACTGCGGTGTATTTGGTGAAGCCTTTATGGATTGCGCTGATCGCGGCATCCTTGATGTGTTGCGGGGTATCGAAGTCCGGCTCGCCTGCGCCCAAACCGATAATGTCTTTACCTTCCGCTTTCAGTTTCGCGGCACGAGCCGTGACGGCCAGCGTAGGGGATGGTTTGATGGCTTGAACGCGCTTGGATAGGGACACAATATTTCCTTTTAATTAAATATAGGCAGAGATTATACACCTAGCTAATGACCACTTGTCACTTGCTAAAAACTGTTTTCTACTCGGTTCGCAGCGCATCTACCGGGTCTAACCGGGCGGCGCGACGAGCAGGCATCACACCGGCCGCCAAGCCTATGCTCACCGCACTCAATTCGGCAAGGGCTGCAAACAGCCAGGGCGTGTGCACCGGCAGCGCCGGGAACAGCCAGTGTAAACTTTGTGCGATGCCAACCCCCAGTGCCAGACCGGCTAAGCCGCCCAACGCGGACAGCAAGATCGCCTCGCCCAGAAATAGCGTCAGTATCTGATTTTCCTGTGCACCCAGAGCACGCAGCAGACCGATTTCGGCGGTGCGCTCCGAGACGGCCATAGTCATGATGGTCAGGATGCCGACACCGCCCACCAACAGGGAAATTCCGCCTAACGCACCTACCGCGAAGGTGATCACATCCAGCACCGAACCCAATACTTCCAAAGCTTTTTCCTGCGGGATCAGGGTGAAATCCTCGCGCCCGTGGCGTTCTTTGAGTACTCCTGTTATTGCGCGCACCACGCTGTCCAGTTCGGCGCTGGCTTTGTAGCTCAACTGGATTTCCATCAAACCAGGACGGTTGAATAATTCCAGCGCGCGTGCTGCGGGAATAAAGACGGTATCGTCCAGATCGAAGCCTAGCATCTGCCCTTTGGGTTCCATCACTCCGATCACGCGATAACGCTGGCCGCCGATGCGCAGATAACTGCCCAGAGGATTCTCACCCGCGTATAACTCCTGACGCACTTTCGAACCCAGTACTACCTGTGCGCGCGCTTGGGTGGGATCGTCGTCTGCCAGAAAGCTGCCGGTCTGCACGCTACTTGCCATCACTTTGGGCAGATCGTGTCCTGCGCCTATCACCATGGTGCGGCGTGTCTTGCCGTTAAAGCGAACTTCCGAGTTGCCGGTGACGCTGGGATTGACGTATTCGACATTCGGCAAACGCCGCAGCGCCTCTGCATCCTCAATGGAAATGGTACGGACTGAGCCGAAGATGCCGACATTGCCGCCCTGAGTCTGCGTCTTGCCGGGTTGTATGGCGATCAGATTGGTGCCGAACTGGGAGAATTCAGATAACACGAACTGATGCAAGCCTTCCCCGATAGAGGTGAGCAGGATCACCGCCGTGATGCCGATCGCAATCCCGAGTCCGGTCAAAAAACTGCGCATCCGGTAAGCCAGGAAGCTGGAGGTGGTGAGGCGGATCAGGTCGGGGAGCAACATTCTATCTCCCAGCCAGCGCCGTGACCGGATCCAGTTGCGCGGCGCGGCGGGCAGGCCATACGCTAAACAGTATGCCGGTGCCGAGCGAGGTGAAGATTGCCGCCAGCACTGCCCACCAGGGCGCGGCGACCGGCAGGGAAGGGTAGAGGCGGCCGATAAACAGTACGCCTGCTTCTCCCATGATCAGGCCTGCAATGCTGCCTATGCCAGACAACAGCACGGCTTCGGTGAAAAACAGGGTGCGGATTTGTGCAGATGGCGCGCCCAGTGCCTTGAGCAGGCCGATTTCCTTGACGCGTTGCGAGACGGCGATCAGCATCACGTTCATGATTAAGATGCCCGCCACCGCTAGGCTGATCGCAGCGATGCCGCCTACCGCCATGGTCAGCGCGCGAAGGATACGGTCGAAGGTCGCCAGCACCGCATCTTGCGTGACCACGGTGACGTCTTTTTCGCCGCCGTGCCGGGCAAAGAGGATGCTCTCAGTCTCGATTTTGGCCTGTGCGATTTGATCGCGGCTCTTGGCCTCGACCAGAATGCGGAACAGCCCTGAGGTGTTGAACAGCATATGGGCGGAAGCGACCGGTACGATGACGATCTCATCGGTGTTAAACCCCATCGATTCGCCCTGAGAAGTCATGATGCCGCTCACCCTGAAGCGCCGGTCGCCCAGTCTGACCCAGTTGCCGACCCCTGAGGTATTGCCGAATAGTTCACGATTGATTTTTGCGCCCAGCACGCAGACTGACTCGCTGGCATGTACATTACCCGGCGGCAGGAATTGTCCTGATGCTAAGGTCATGTGGCGTACGTCCAATAAAGATGAGGTTGAGCCCAGCACGATGACTTCGCGGTTCTTCGCATCCTTGGAGATTTGCGACGAGCCTATGGTCAGCGGTGCAATGCGGGAGACGGCGCGGCTCTTCAACAGGGCTTCTGCATCATCGAGCGAGAGTTCGCGCGGGATTTGGCCCAGCAGCATGCCGGGGCCGATGCCGGCGGTTTCTGTGCGTCCGGGAAATACGATGACTAGATTCGTGCCCAGCGAGGAAAATTGATTGATGACATAGCGCCGCGCGCCTTCCCCTAAGCCGGTCAGTATCACTACCGCCGCCACGCCGATGGACATCGCCAGTATCATCAATCCGGTTCGTGCCGGGTTGCCGCGCAGACTCGCGGCGGCAAATTGCACGACATCGGTGAGTTTCATTATTCGTCATTCCCGCGAAAGCGGGAATCCAGCGGAATAACTATTCCGCTTAGCGGACAAAGCCGTCTCGTTACGCGAGGACTGTCAATCAACTGGATTCCCGCCGCCGGCCCCTGAGAGGGATGGTCGGGGGCGGGAATGACGAGTTTTTGATTTTTAGTGTGATTCATTGACGATCTGTCCGTCCACCATGTGTAGTTGGCGACTCGCTCGCTCGCCCAGCGCAGGGTCGTGGGTGACGAGGATCAAGGTGACGTTTTGTTCGGTTAATTGCTCCAGCAGATTGATCACCTCGCGGCCTGTTGTCTGATCCAGATTGCCGGTGGGTTCATCTGCCAGCAAAACGGAAGGGCGCATGCTGGTTGCTCGCGCGATGGCGACACGTTGCCGCTGTCCGCCTGAGAGTTGATCCGGCCTGTGGTCGGCTCTGTCTATAAGACCATAATTTTTAAGAAGTTCTTCGACTCTGGTGCGGCGCTCCTGCAACGGGATGCCGGCCAGAATCAGCGGCAGTTCGATGTTCATCGCGGCGGTTAAGCGCGGTACCAGATGGAAGGACTGGAACACGAAGCCGATCTTCTCACTGCGCACGCGGGCTTGCTGTTCGTCATTGAGGTCGGTGACATTTCCGCCGTCGAGCCGGTAGATGCCAGAGGTCGGGCGATCTAACAGTCCCAGCAGATTAAGCAGAGTGGATTTGCCGGAACCTGACGGCCCCATAATGGAGACGTAGTCGCCTGCTGCGATGGACAGATCGATGTTGCGTAGCGCCGCGACCTGTTGATCACCGACTTGAAAACTGCGCGTGACCTTCTCGAACTGGATCATTTGGCCGGTTTGCCGACTTCAGGCTGCACTTTAGCGCCGGCCTTCACGCCTGCCTGATCGAGTGACAGTACGATTTTATCGCCCTCAACAAGCCCGCCGGTGATTTCGGTCTGCTCCCAATTGGCAAGGCCGGTGCTGACGGTGCGTTCTTCTAATATGCCATCCTTATAAACCAGCACCCGCTTGCCTTCCAGCAGACTTTGCGTCGGTATACGCAGCACGTTGGGATGTGTCGTGTGGACGATTTCGACATCGGCACTGTAGCCTGCCAGTAAATTTTCGGAGGTGGGCGGAACAACAAAGTCCACTTCGACTTCGACGGTGCGCGCCTGTTTTTCAAGTTCCAACACATAGGGGGCGACGCGTTTGACGCGCCCTTCAAACGTCTTTCCCTTGATGGCATCCAGCGTGATGCGGGCGGTTTGTCCCGCTTTGATATTGGCCGCATCCACTTCGTCGATCGGCGCACTGACGAACAGGCAGCGATCATCGATTAAATCGATGGCAGGCGGTGTGGGTATGCCAGGCGGGGAAGGGGTGGCGTATTCGCCTAACTCGCCGCTGATGTCGGCGACAATGCCGTCAAAAGGCGCTTTGAGTACCATGCGCTCGAGTCCTGCGTGGGCTGCATTAATGCGCGAGCGACTTTGTGCGATCTGGCTGTGGGCGGCATCACAGCCAGCACGGGAGATTTTGGCTGCTGATAGCTTCTGATCCAACCCCTCATTAGAGATAAAGCCTTTTTCTTGTAACTGATGCGCACGTAGTGCTTCCTTTTCGGCCAGCTCCGCCTGCAAACAGGCTTGTGTCGCCTGATTGCCCGCCGTGGTCAATTGCTCTGTGGCTAGTGCCGATTGTGCCTGTAAGTCGTTATTCCAAAGTTCCAGCAATACCTGTCCTTGTTTGACTCGCTCGCCTTTCTTAACCAGCAGATGAACGATCTGCCCACCGGTCGGAGCTGACATCTTGGCGCGATGGCAGGCTTTTATCGTGCCTGCGCGCGTGTTGCTGACGGTCGCTTCGACCAGTCCTCGCCTAACCGACACCAGTTGTACATGAGGCGGTTCCGGGCGGGTGTAGTACCAGAGGATGCCGGCTAACAGCATCAATCCTGCCAACCACGGTGCCAGGCGGTGCAGTTTGTTCCCTTTGTTAGGTGTAGGCATAATTTTCTATATAAAAGAGAATGTAATCAAAAGCTATCAGCTATCAGCTATGAGCTATGAGCTATGAGCTATGTTTCTATGTCGCTTTTTAGCCATGCTTCAAATTCTTCCGGGGGAACAGGTCTGGAAAACAGGTAGCCTTGACCGTAATCGCAACCGGCGCGGGTCAGAAAGTCGCGCTGTGCCAGTGATTCCACACCTTCGGCAATTACTTTTAATCCCAGTTTGTGCGCCATCACGATGATCGCTTCGCATAAAGCCATGTCATTGGAGTCGCGTTCCAGATTGCGCACAAAGGATTGATCGATTTTCAAATAGTCGATGTCTAATTTTTTCAAATACGATAGTGAGGAATAGCCAGTGCCGAAATCGTCGATGGAGACCTGTATGCCGGCATCGCGCAGCGCCATCAGTTTGGTATTGATGCGAGAATCGGCGTTGAGCAGTAATCCTTCGGTGATTTCAAAGACGAAATTTTTGCCGCACAAACCGTGGTCACTGAGCTCTTTGACAAAACTCTCGACCCGATCGCTGTCACTGTCATCCATGAATTCGACCGGAGACTTATTGATGCTGATTTGAAAGCCATCCGGATTGAGGTTGTTCCAGCGCTCACACCAGATTAGTGCCTCACGGCGTATCCATACTCCGATTTCGACGATGAGGTGGGTTTCTTCGGCTAAAGGGATGAACTCCGCCGGACTGACCATGCCGCGTACCGGATGTTGCCAGCGCAATAGTGCCTCTGCCTTATGAATGCGGTCGGTATGCAAATCGACGATGGGCTGAAAGTGGAGTCTGAACTGCTGTCCAGCTAGCGCTGTGCGCAAATCATTGGTCAGGCGCAAGCGCTTTTGTGCCGTTTCCTGCAAGGAGGCGGTGAAATGACTGTAGCGGTTGCGACCATTGTTTTTCGCGACATACATGGCCTGATCAGCATTTCTCATCATGCTGTCGATGTCGAGCGCATCGACAGGGTACAGCGTGATACCCAGACTGGCAGAAATGTGGGCGACTTCGAGATTGAGCGTGAAGGGTTCGGATAGTCTTTTGATGATTTTCTGTGCGATGTCTTCCGCGTGACTGGCATTAGCGAGTTGTGACAAGACGACCGTAAATTCGTCACCGCCCAGACGAGCCACAGTGTC
>CAISHO010000007.1 GCA_903885165.1 uncultured Nitrosomonadales bacterium
GCTGCTCGCCTTGCTGGTAGAGGTGGTCTATCTGGCTTGCGTGCTGTGGATACAGGGTTATCTGGGCCATGTTTTCCCTCTGCCGGGTTTACTGGTATTGGCCGCCGTTAAATTGTTGAAAACCAGCATCTACTTGTTGATGGCTGCCGTGTTCGCTCAGGCCATCTTGTCGTGGGTGAATCCGCACACGCCCATCTCATCGATACTGGCGGTCATCACCGAACGATTCTTGCGCCCCTTGCGACGAGTCGTGCCGGTGCTGGGCAACATCGATCTGTCCTCCATGGTTTTGCTGATCATCTGCCAGTTGATCGTGATCGTACCGGTGGTAATGCTGGAGCGCGTCGCTTTCAGCCTGTTCTGACCCGGCATTCTGACCACTTTCTGGCCGGGCGCTGTCAACCGACAGCCACCCTGTTAGAATGCGCGCCTGCCCACCACCCGATTATCCTTCATGGCTATTAAAGCAACCGTCTTCAAAGTCGCCCTTCAGATCGCCGACATGGATCGCTACTACTATGCCGATCATGCGCTGACCCTAGCACAGCACCCGTCGGAGACCGAAGAGCGCATGATGGTACGTCTGCTTGCCTTCGCGTTGTATGCAGATGAGGCGATGACCTTTGCACAGGGCATCACCGGCGAAGAAGAGCCCGACCTCTGGCACAAGGATCTCACAGGCGCAATCCTTCGCTGGATAGTCGTCGGCCTGCCTGACGAGAGGGCGATACGCAAAGCTTGCGGGCGTTCAGAACAAGTGGTGATCGTCAGCTACGGCCGCTCTGCGGATATATGGTGGAACGAAAATCGCAGTAAACTGATCCGTCTGGACAACCTCACGGTGCTCAGATTACCGACCGAGACGACACAAGCTTTAGCGAAACTCGTCTGTCGCGGCATGCAGTTGCAGTGCACCATACAAGAAGGCAGTGTAATGATGACCAGCGATGACGGCGTGGTGGAAATTGAACCTGTCATCTGGCACGGCAAACTGCCCTCGGCACAGTCATGGCAGTAACACCCTGTCCCTGTGGCTCAGCTGACTATGCAATCTGCTGCGCTCGTTACCATAACGGTGCCGCAGCTCCCGATGCCGAATCGCTGATGCGTTCACGCTACAGCGCTTATGTTTTAAAGCTTGAGCCCTATCTGCTCGCCACCTGGCATCCAGACACACGTCCTGCCACACTGGATTTAGCAGATGACGCGGCAAAATGGCTGGGCCTGCAAGTCAAAAAGCACATGGTTGAGTCAGATGACAGCGCCAGCGTCGAATTCATCGCGCGATACAAAATTGCCGGACGCGCCCATCGCCTGCACGAGGTCAGCCAGTTCTCACGCGTAGCCGGGCTCTGGTTCTATGTAAATGGTGAGTTTCCCGACACCAAGTGAATTGTGAATCACAACTGCTGAGCGCACCACTTCCCATGGCAGGGCGTTAACGTCTTGATTCTGTTAAAATCGCCGCATGAGCAAATTAACTTTAGACCGTATTCTACACACCCAGGGCTTCGGTACTCGAAAACGATGCCGTGATTTGATTAACAGCGGTGAAATGATTATCGCAGGCAGTGTTTTTGACGACAGCAACACGGCGATCGAAACCGATGGCTTGGAATTCACGGTTTTTGATCAACCATGGATTTTTCGTGAGCGCGTCTACATCGCCTTACATAAACCGGCAAATTTTGAGTGTTCCCGTAAGCCCAGCCATCACCCCGGCGTGCTGACTATCCTGCCGGATCAATTCACTTTACGCGACGTTCAGCCTGTTGGCCGATTGGATCACGACACCACGGGTTTGCTGCTGATGTCCGATGACGGTGCGTTTATTCACACCCAGTCTTCCCCCAAGCACCATGTGCCCAAGGTCTATGTCGCTACCACACACGATCCGGTTACTCACGAACTGATCGCGCTGTTACTGGCTGGGGTTAAATTACACGATGAGCCCGCGCCACTCGCCGCCGAAACCTGCCGGATGATCGATGAAAACCATCTTGAAATCGTGCTGGAACAAGGAAAGTATCATCAAGTTAAACGCATGTTAGCGGCAGCGGGCAATCATTGCACGGCGCTCAATCGTTCACAGATCGGCAATCTTAAACTCGACGAACTGGGGTTGGCGGCGGGCGAATGGTGTTATCTCGATGCGCAGCAACTGGCGCTATTGAAGCCGCCGTTTACTATTTAAAGGTTTAACTATCATGGCAATACAGTGGTTTCCCGGACACATGACCTCGGCGCGGCGCAAAGCCGCCGAGACGATGGAATTTACCGATGTCATCATCGAAGTGCTGGATGCGCGTGCGCCTGAGGCCAGTTGCAACCCCATGATTCGCGAATTGCGCGAACATCGCCAGCGGCCTTGCCTGAAGATACTCAATAAAATTGACCTCGCAGATCCCGCCACGACGCAGGAATGGCTGGACTATTACAACAAACAGGAAGGCGTCAAAGCCGTCGCCTTGAGTTGCAAGAGCGCAACCGACGCTGCACGCGTGCCGAAATTATGCCATCCCTTAGCGCCGCATCGCGACAGCCCGCATAAACCGCTGCGCCTGATGATCATGGGTATCCCCAATGTAGGCAAATCCACGTTGATGAATATGCTGCTCAAACGCCGCGTGGCGAATGTCGGTGACGAACCGGCGGTGACCAAGTCGCAGCAATGCCATAAGATCAACGACCATATGACGCTGACCGACTCTCCCGGGTTGATGTGGCCGAAAATTGAATACGAGGAAGACGGTTTTATTCTCGCCGCCATCCACGCCATCGGTCGCAATGCGGTGATAGAGGAAGAAATCGCCGAACACCTGGCGACCAATCTGCTCGCGCGTTACCCGGAACGAATCACTGAGCGCTTCGGTTTTTCTGTAGAGGGAATGGACGGATTTGGCGTAGTAGAGGCCGTTGCCAAGAAGCGCGGCTGCATCCTCAAGGGGCGCGGCGGCGAACTGGATATTGAAAAGGCTGCGATGATCTTGCTGACCGAATATCGTGCCGGAAAGTTAGGCCGCATCAGTCTGGAGTCGCCCTCGTCTCGCGAGGCGATGATCAAATACGCACTGGAAAACCCGGTAAAACCCCGTGTACATTCTCTGCGCGGCGAACCGGATGAGCAGGACGAATGAAAACCCCGAAAAGGATAGAACCGCTGGTCGAAGACGGTCTTGTGGACTTGGTTGTGCGCCAGTTGATGAGCGGGAAAGAGGCTACCGTCTATGTCGTTCAATGCGGTGATGAGATTCGTTGTGCCAAGGTTTACAAGGAAGCCAATCAGCGCGGCTTTCATCAGGCGGTTCATTACACCGAGGGTCGCAAGGTAAAAAATAGCCGCGCACAGCGCGCCATGGAAAAAGGTACGCGCTACGGACGCAAAGAACAGGAGTCCGCCTGGCAACGCACCGAAGTCGATGCTTTGTACAAACTCGCCGCAGCCGGCGTGCGAGTCCCGCATCCCTTTGGTTTTTACGAAGGTGTGCTGTTGATGGAGCTCTTAACAGACGAGAATGGTGCGGCAGCACCAAGGCTCAACGATCTGGAACTGACCCGCGAGCAGGCGCTTGAGTTTCACGCGATGCTGATCCGGCAGGTGGTGCTGATGCTGTGCGCCGGTATCATTCACGGCGACCTTTCAGAATTCAACATTCTGGTCGATGCACACGGCCCGGTCATCATTGACCTGCCGCAGGCGGTGGATGCTGCCGCAAACAATAATGCCAGCCGCATGCTGGATCGCGATGTCGAAAATCTGGCGAATTACTTCGGCCAGTTCGCACCCGAATTACTGAATACACAATATGCCAAAGAAATATGGGCAATCTATCAGCGCGGCGAACTTCTGCCGGACACACCGCTGACCGGACGCTTTAAACAAAACGAAAAAGCGGCTGACGTTTATTCTGTGATGCGTGAAATTACCTCCGCGCGCGATGATCACGAAGCCAAATTGCACTACCAGCAAATCAAACGTGCAGAAGGCAGATAGATGACAACTCATCCGGTAATTCAGTGGCACGAAGCAGGCGAAGATCACGTTTGCCGTTGGCACTCTGAGAGCGGCGCGCCTGCCCCAAAAAAAGTAGTCATCGCCGATGACCGCATGACCGCAGATGCCGCATTCCGACTGGCCTGCGAGGGAACTGCGCTGTTGTGGCGCGGCGATTACCAGAATGCACGCCAGTTATTGCAGGCGATGGCACGGCGCGCAGATGAAAAGCCGCGCAAACCAAAAAAAATAGCCGCATCGCCTACGGAAGGCTTTCACATGCACCGGTTGGCACAATCGCAACGCTCCCGCACCTTAGGAATGTTGCTGCTGCCATTCAACGCGGATCACAGTATCCCTTTGCGTCGCGCGCCGGATGCGCATGTGGCTTGTGAAGAGGCGTATGGACTGGCAACCGAGCCGTATATTGCATCGCTGCGCGGATTACTAGGCGTCATAGGCGCGCACGAATGGCGCAAAAATGGCGTAGAAATTCCCGTATTAAAAGCCAGAATTCATCCGCAGTACGGCGTATTTGCACCGATACGCGGTGAATACGTAGGTTTAGTGAACGATGCACCATTGCCTGAATTGCTTGAAAGTCGCTCGGTCGCTTTCGATATCGGTACAGGTACCGGGGTGCTGGCGGCGGTACTGGCACGCCGTGGCATCAAACGCATCTTCGCTACCGATCAGGATCAGCGTGCGCTCGTTTGCGCGCGCGAAAATATCAGCCGGCTTGGGATGGATAACCAAATAGCAATCACGCAAGCCGACCTGTTTCCCGATGGCCGCGCAGCCTTGATCGTATGTAATCCGCCCTGGGTACCCGCACGCCCCAGCTCTCCGCTGGAATATGCCGTATACGATCCGGAAAGCCGCATGTTGCGCGGTTTCTTGAATGGACTGGCTGAACATCTGGAGGAGGGCGGCGAAGGCTGGCTAATCCTCTCGGATCTGGCCGAACATTTGGGCTTGCGTACACGCACCGAATTGCTGGAGATGATAGAAAAGGCGGGGCTACAAGTTTTAAGCAAGTCTGATGTCAAACCACACCACCCCAAAGCGGCGGACAGTAGTGACCCCCTGTATGCTGCACGTGCGGCAGAATTGACGTCACTGTGGCGGTTAGCTAAAAAATAACAACTAATCAAAAAGTTATACGTTCTATCGTCTGAAATTGAAAAGGGGGATACAAACTTGCGGTTGTATCCCCCTTTTTCTAAGCCAAAACTAGCTTACTTTTTCTTGTTTTGGATCATGTCATGCATGATCGGTGCAAGAATGATTTCCATCGCATGGCTCATCTTGCCGCCGGGCACAACCAGTGTGTTGGCACGAGACATGAAAGATCCTGGGATCATAGCCAGCATGTAAGGAAAGTCCACGCCCTTAGGATCGCGGAAGCGTACCACAACGAAACTTTCATCCGGTGTTGGAATATCACGCGCGATGAAAGGATTTGACGTATCCACGGTCGCCACACGCTGGAAATTAATGTGCGTGCGCGAGAATTGAGGCGTAATGTACTTGATGTAGTCCGGCATACGACGCATGATGGTGTCGACCGTTGCTTCTGCCGAATAGCCACGCTCAGCCTGATCACGGTGGATCTTTTGGATCCATTCCAGATTAACGACAGGCACTACACCGATACCCAAATCGACATATCTGACCGCATCAATACCCTTGTGGTCTCTAGCCAAACCGTGCAGACCTTCGTAGAACAACAGGTCTGAGTTTGCATCGATACTTTCCCATGGCGTAAACACGCCGGGAGTGAGGTCGGTCAAGCCAAAATGCTTGTTGTGCAATACCGCTTCTGCATCGCTATGTACATAGTAACGGCGCTGACACATGCCGCTCTCGCCGTATTCTTTGAACATGCCTTCGATCTTATCGAAGTGATTCGCTTCAGGGCCAAAATGGCTGAACGTGTTGTTGCCGGCTTTAGCGGCTTCAGCGGAAGCCGCACGAAACGCCATGCGATCCAGACTATGCAGGCTGTCGCCCTCAATAACCGCCGCTATAATTTTCTCACGCCGGAAAATATTTTCAAAAGCGCGTTTAACGGTAGTGGTACCTGCACCGGAAGAACCGGTAACGGCAATAACGGGGTGCTTGCTCGACATATTGACCTCTCCTGAATATATTGGTGTAATTTTTGTGTTAGCTGATTTTATAACAAACAATCACTTGCCACTACTAGTCAGTTTCGTTTTGTGAATAAAAATCTCTGTATTTTTATATAATATTTTTAGTCTAGTCCCATGAATTATTCTAACCACATGAATATTCTATTTATTTGTTTAGGTAATATTGTTTAATCCAAGTATATGAACATGCGTACAACCCGGATAGAACCGTATTATTTTTTTATTTTCACGCGAAATTATCAATATCCATGCAACGGGCAATTCGCGGGTGACGGACGATGCCGCTATAATGCCGCATCAGAGAATTCAGGCAATAAACCATGCAATCTATTTATCATCCCGCCTCCATAGAACAGCAAGCTCAGCAACACTGGGATCAATCCGGCGCCTTTGCAGCCACGGAATCCACGGACAAGCCGAAATACTACTGTCTGTCCATGTTTCCTTATCCATCGGGCAAGCTGCACATGGGACATGTGCGCAATTACACCATAGGCGATGTGCTCGCACGCTATCATCGCATGAAGGGCTATAACGTGATGCAGCCTATGGGCTGGGATGCGTTCGGTCTGCCCGCTGAAAATGCAGCTCAAGCGCACAATGTACCGCCTGCGGCGTGGACTTATGACAATATCAATTACATGCGTCGCCAGTTGCAAAGTCTGGGGCTGGGCGTCGATTGGGCACGCGAAGTAACCACCTGTTCACCGGAATATTACCGCTGGGAACAATGGCTGTTTACCCGTTTGTTCGAAATGGGCGTTATTTACAAGAAGACCTCTTCGGTGAACTGGGATCCGATCGATCAAACCGTGCTGGCGAACGAGCAGGTAATTGACGGGCGTGGCTGGCGTTCCGGTGCGCTGGTAGAAAAACGTGAAATTCCGATGTATTTTTTCCGTATTACCCAGTACGCCAATGAACTGTTGGGCGATTTGGATAAGCTCACAGGTTGGCCTGAGCAGGTGAAAACCATGCAGGCCAACTGGATAGGCAAGAGTTACGGCTGTGAAATAGGATTTAGGATCGAGGATCGAGTATTGAGTAGAGCGGCATCCGACCCTCAGTCCCCAATCCTCAATCCTGTCCTTAAGGTTTACACCACGCGTGCCGACACCGTCATGGGAGTGACCTTTGTCGCCGTGGCCGCTGAACATCCGCTGGCTACCCGCGCCGCGCAAAATAATCCGGAACTGGCCGCTTTTATTGAAGACTGCAAGCACGGCGGCACAGCCGAAGCCGACATGGCAACGATGGAAAAGAAGGGTATGTCGACAGGATTTCGCGTTGCGCATCCACTGACCGGAGAACAGGTTCCGGTATGGGTGGGCAACTACGTGCTGATGGGCTATGGCGAAGGTGCGGTAATGGCCGTTCCGGCCCACGACGAACGCGATTTCGGCTTTGCTAAGAAGTACAATCTGCCGATCAAACAATCTATTCAACCCCCCCCCAACCCCCCTTTGCAAAAAGGGGGGGAAGAGGGGATTTCGCACTTCTCCACAGATGCCTGGCAGGAGTGGTATGCCAGCAAAGACGGCGTATGTGTCAATTCAGGCAAATACGACGGACTGAATTACGATCAGGCGATCGATGCAATTTCGGCAGATCTGGCGACGCTGGGTTTAGGTGAGAAGAAGGTCCAATTCCGTCTGCGCGACTGGGGCATCTCCCGCCAGCGTTACTGGGGCTGTCCGATCCCCATCATCCACTGCAAGACATGCGGCGATGTGCCGGTGCCGGATGATCAGTTGCCTGTTGTGTTGCCTGAAGACGTTGTACCCGATGGTACAGGCTCGCCGCTGGCTAAAATGCCGGAATTTTACGAGACCACCTGCCCGAAGTGCGGTGCGGCAGCACGTCGCGAAACCGACACCATGGATACTTTCGTGGAGTCCTCTTGGTATTACGCACGTTATACGAGCCCAGGTTGCACCACAGGACTGGTGGATGAACGCGCCAAACACTGGCTGCCTGTCGATCAATACATAGGTGGTATCGAGCACGCTATCTTGCATCTGCTGTATGCTCGATTTTTCCAGAAACTGATGCGCGATGTCGGTGTGTTTGGCGATGCGAGTCAGGTTCAAAACCTGGACGAACCGTTCAAGAACCTGATCACTCAAGGCATGGTGATTGCGCCGACTTTCTATCGCGAAGCGGATAACGGGAAAAAATTGTGGATCAATCCGGCAGAAGTGGATGTGCAAAACGATGACAGGGGTCGCCCAGTTGGCGCTACGTTGCGCGCCGACGGTCTACCGGTTGTCATCGGCGGCACGGAAAAAATGTCGAAATCCAAAAATAACGGCGTCGATCCGCAAGCCATTATCGATGAGTTTGGTGCGGATACGGCTCGGTTATTTATGATGTTCGCCGCTCCCCCTGAGCAGTCACTGGAATGGTCTGATGCGGGCGTGGAAGGTTCGTTCCGCTTTCTCAAGCGCGTATGGAAAGCGGCGCACGATCACGTCGAAAAATCCCCCCCGGCAGGCATCCCCCCCTTTGTTAAAGGGGGGGTAACGGGGGATTTGTCGACGGAGGCAAAGACACTACGCCGCCAGTTGCACCTGACCATCCAGAAGGTGGACGACGATATCGGTCGCCGCAAAACTTTCAATACCGCCATCGCCGCGAATATGGAATTGCTCAATGCGTTGGCGAAATTTACTGACACCACGCCTGTCGGTCGTGCGGTCGCCCAGGAAGTGCTGGAATCGGTCGCGTTGATGCTCAACCCCATCGTGCCGCATATCGGCCAGGCTTTATGGTCTGCTTTGCGTCCCGGCAGCGATATGCTGGATCAAACTTATCCGCAAGCCGATCAGGCCGCGATGGTGCAGGACGAAATTGAACTGATGGTCCAGGTCAACGGTAAATTGCGCGGCAGCATCACCGTTGCCAAGACGACCGACAAAGCGACGCTGGAGCAACTCGCTCTGGCACACGAAGCGGTGCAGAAACAACTTGCGGGTACGCAGCCTAAAAAGATCATCGTTGTGCCTGGTCGTTTGATTAATATCGTTGCATAAGGGAATCTCGATGAAACTGCCTGCTCAGTATTTTACGAAGTCGCTGATGCTGCTACTGGCACTCTCGCTGGCCTCGTGTGGCTTTCATCTGCGCGGCGAAGCGAAAATGCCGTTCAGCACCATTTTCATCGAAGCCGCCAATTCCAACTCTCTATTAATTAGTGAACTGCGCCGCCTTCTGGTGGCGAATCACGTTCAGTTAGTTAGCAAACCCGATCAGGCTGATATGGTGCTCAATATTTCTCTTGAGCTCCCTGAAAAGCAAATTCTGACACTGGGTGGAAGCGGACGTGTGAGTGAGTTTCAGCTACGTTATCGCGTCTCATTACGCGCTTACGATCAGCAACAGCGGGAATGGCTGGCGGCAGATGATCTCCAGTTGAGCCGTGATTTTTCTTATGACGATACGCAGATTTTGGCCAAGGAAGCCGAAGAAGCGCAACTCTATCAATATATGCGCTCTGATATGGCACAGCAAATTATGCGTCGCTTGAGTCACGCCAAGCCTCAGCCCCTGACGCAAAAATAATGCAACTAACCTGCGAAGCACTGCCGCGCCATCTGGCCTCCGGGCTCAAACCGCTTTACGTGGTGTATGGCGATGCACTGCTGCTGGTTAGCGAAGCCGCGGACAGCATTCGTGCCGCTGCACGCAAAGCCGGGTACGCCGAGCGCGACACGTTAATTGCCGAGCAGCACTTTAAATGGGAAGAATTGCGCAATTGCGCACAAAGTCTTTCATTGTTCGCCACGCGCCGCGTGGTGGATTTGCGCATTCCGTCCGGGAAACCGGGTGTGGAGGGCGGCCAGGCGTTACAGGAATACGTTAAACAGATCAATGAAGATGTACTGACCTTGATTACGCTGCCCAAACTGGACTGGACAGCGCAAAAAACACAATGGTTCTGCGCGCTGGCACAGCATGGAGTGATGATCTGCGCCGATGACGTCCCTCGTCATCAATTGCCGGAATGGCTAGCCGGTCGTCTTGGGCGTCAGTCACAATCGACAGATACAGCCACCCTGGACTTCCTGGCAGATCGTTGCGAAGGTAATCTGATCGCCGCGTTTCAGGAGATACAAAAGCTGGGTTTGCTGTTTCCGGCCGGGGTGCTGTCTTTCGATCAGGTTAAAGAGTCCGTGGTAGACGTGGCGCGCTACGACATTTTCAAACTCGCCGAAGCGATGTTGAGTGGAGATGCGACACGTTACGCACATATACTCGAGGGTCTGCGTGCAGAAGGCACCGCCACCGTACTGATACTCTGGGCGCTGAGCGAAGATATCCGCCTGCTGGGTAAAGTGCTGTACGCGGTTGCGCGCGGCGACAATCTTCGCGATGTCTTGACCAGCATGCGCGTCAGGCGCGACAGAGTAGGGCTAGTCGAACAGACCGCGAGACGCCTGAAATTTGTGCACATAGAACGAGCAATTGGACATTCCGCAAAATTAGACAAAATAATCAAAGGATTACGTGACGGCGATGTATGGGATGAACTATTACAACTCGGTTTGCGTTTTGCCAAACCATGAGTGATGTTTTACTGGTGATTACCAACATGCCAGACGCCGTTACTGCGGCGCGTATGTCACGACAACTTATTGAGCTAAACGTCGCCGCCTGCGTCAATCAGCTTGCACCTTGTATCTCGACTTACCGTTGGCAAGATAAAATTGAAACTGCCAGTGAAGTTCCGCTGCTGATCAAAACAACCGTGTCAGCCTATGCGCGTCTGGAAGCCGCGATTCGTGATGTTCACCCTTACGAACTTCCTGAGATTATCGCTGTCCCTGTATCAGCTGGTTTGCCCGCCTATCTGGCCTGGGTTAATCAGGCAACCAACCTCTGCAAGGAATAAACATGCGTTTTGTATTAATGCTGCTGATCTGTTTAATGACCTCCGGGGTTAACGCGGAGAGCCTGCTGGATAAGCTGCCCGCCTTTGGTGGAAAACAACAACCTACCTTTTTGTCCCCCGATCAGGCGTTTGTTCTTGAAGTGCTGGTCCGCGACAAAAATACCTTACTAGCGAATTTCAAAATTACACCGGGATATTATTTATACCGGAACAAGGTGAGTTTTACGGTGAAGGGCGATGCGGCAACCATCACCGAGATCAATCTACCCAAAGGCGAATTGAAACACGATCCTAACTTCGGTGAAATTGAAGTCTATCATCACCCTTTTCAAGCTGAGATCGCGCTGAAACCTAAGGCTGCGTCTAACATCACGCTGAATGCGTCCTATCAAGGTTGCAGCGAACAGGGTTTATGCTACCCCAGTCAGGATAAAGTGCTGGAAATCGACCTATCTGATCTCAAACCACAAACTATCAGCGAGAATCCGCCAACTGCAAACATCGAACTGAAATCGGATAACACGACACCACAGACCGAAAACTCAAAAATTGCTCAATTATTCAAACACGGCAGTTTCTGGCTGATCATCTCATTCTTTTTCGGAGCAGGATTACTGCTCGCGCTGACGCCTTGCGTATTTCCGATGATCCCCATCTTGTCAGGCATCATCGTCGGTCGCGGTCACAAAATCACCAAAACACATGCCTTCGTACTATCGCTGGCTTATGTGCTGGGTATGGCGATTACTTATGCTGCAGCAGGCGTAGCAGCAGGCTTGAGCGGCGAACTGATTTCTAACGCACTGCAAACACCCTGGGTACTGGGCAGCTTTGCCGCCGTTTTCGTCCTGTTATCTTTTTCGATGTTCGGTTTCTATGAGTTGCAATTGCCCAGTGCCTGGCAGAGTCGGCTCAGCGACACCAGCAACCGTTTACATGGCGGTCACCTGTCCGGCGTTTTCGTCATGGGCGCACTCTCGGCGATTATCATGGGACCTTGCGTTGCAGCCCCGCTGGCTGGTGCACTGCTGTATATCGGCCAGACTCATGACGCAGTTCTGGGTGGAGTCGCGCTGTTTACCCTAGCGCTAGGGATGGGCGCACCGCTGCTCTTGATCGGCACCTCCGCAGGCGTGCTGCTACCCAAAGCGGGTGCATGGATGGATGGTGTGAAAAGGTTCTTTGGCGTCATCCTGCTGGGACTGGCAATTTGGATCATACAACCGCTGCTGCCGGTCAACGTGCAAATGCTGCTGTGGGGAATATTGCTGGTCTTGTCCGCCAGCTATTTGCGCGTGCTCGACAGTCTGCCGCATAACGCACACAGCAGTCACAAGTTTCTGAAGGGTGTAGGTTTACTGGCATTGATCGTGGGGATTTCCTATTTAATCGGCGCGCTGTCGGGGGCAAGGGATACACTGCGTCCTTTAGATGCCGTTTGCGCTGTCTGCCGTGCAGATACCGAAACCGGCACGACATTTACGCGCATCAAGGACTTGGCAGAATTAAACCAAAGAGTGGCGAAATCTGACGGCAAAATTGTCATGCTGGATTTTTATGCGGACTGGTGTGTTTCGTGCAAGGAAATGGAGCGCTTCACTTTTGCCGATCCTGCCGTACAGGGCAAACTTAAATCAGCGATTGTTTTACAGGCGGATGTGACTGCAAACAGCGCGGCAGATAAAGAGTTGCTTAAAAAATTCGGACTGTACGGCCCGCCAGCCATCTTATTTTTCGATGCAAATGGCCGCGAAATGAGCGATTTTCGTGTAGTGGGTTATCAGGATGTTGCGACCTTTTCAGACACATTGAAACACGTCGGACTTTAATGATTTTTACCTATCTACATAAAAAACATAGACAATTAACCTGATTTTGCGGCAAACTGTGCACATGAAAGCTATTCTCGTACTACATGGCCCCAACTTAAACCTGCTCGGAACTCGCGAGCCGGCTGTTTATGGGAGCGCTACGTTAGAAGAAATTAATCAAAATTTGATGTCATTTGCCAGCAATAATGGTGCAAACGTGTCTTGCCTGCAGAGCAATTCTGAAGCGATGCTGATAGAGCGGATACATCAGGCACGCACCGATGGCACGGAATTTATTGTCATTAATCCGGCCGCTTTTACCCATACCAGCGTGGCAATCCGCGATGCGCTGGCGGCTGTCGCGATCCCCTTTATTGAAGTACACCTTTCCAATGTGCATGCGCGTGAAGCCTTTCGACGTGAATCGTTTTTTTCCGATATCGCAGTCGGTGTAATTTGCGGCATGGGCGCATCAGGGTATGAATACGCAGTGCAGTATGCGCTGAACTATAAAAACTAAGTCAGGAGGACAAGATGGATTTACGTAAACTTAAGACACTCATCGAACTGGTTGAAGCATCCGGTATCGCCGAACTGGAAATCAGTGAAGGTGAAGAGCGAGTTCGCATTACGCGCACCGTAGCGGTAGGCCAGCAATTTTTTGCACAAGCACCTCACCAGCAAATGTTCGCCGCACCAATGACGACCGCATCCGTTGTGGTTGATGCCGCAGAGCCAGCACCAGCGGCAATCGAAGAAGGCCATATAGTCAAGTCTCCTATGGTAGGGACTTTCTATCGCTCCCCTTCTCCCGGCTCAAAACAGTTTGTAGATATCGGACAAAATGTAAATAGCGGTGATACCTTGTGCATCATCGAAGCAATGAAGCTGCTCAATGAAATTGATGCGGATCATTCCGGCATTATCAAGGCAATTCTGGTCGAAAATGGTCAGCCAGTTGAATTTGGTCAGCCACTGTTTGTTATTGGCTAATCGCATCCGCTGATGCAGCTGCACATCACTAGTTTTGGAGTATCTAAAATGTTTGAAAAAATACTGATCGCTAATCGCGGTGACCAGCGGCCGCCCGGCAGTGCAGCGGCGAAGCCCAATCGCATAGCGGCTGCAAGCCGCGTAAGCAATTTCAACGCGGAGGCAAACCATGTTTGAAAAAATACTAATCGCCAATCGCGGTGAAATCGCTTTGCGCATTCAGCGCGCCTGTCGCGAAATGGGCATTAAGACCGTTGTCGTCCATTCCGAAGCAGACGCCGACGCCAAGTACGTCAAATTGGCGGATGAGTCCGTTTGCATCGGACCTGCTCCCTCAACACTCAGCTATTTAAATATCCCCGCCATCATCAGCGCGGCTGAAGTGACCGATGCACAGGCAATCCATCCCGGTTATGGTTTTCTTTCTGAAAATGCCGACTTTTCAGAAAGAGTAGAAAAATGTGGTTTCGTATTCATCGGCCCCCGCGCCGAGACGATACGCCTGATGGGTGACAAGGTAAGCGCCAAGATCGCCATGAAGAAGGCCGGAGTGCCATGCGTACCGGGAGTGGAAGGTGCCCTGCCCGACAACCCTGCCGAGATCATCAAGATCGCGCGCAGCATCGGTTATCCGGTCATTATCAAAGCCTCTGGCGGTGGTGGCGGACGCGGTATGCGTGTGGTGCACACCGAAGCGGCCTTGTTGGGTGCGGTTACCATGACCAAGTCCGAAGCACAGGCGGCATTTAACAATCCCACGGTGTACATGGAAAAGTATCTGGAAAATCCACGTCACATCGAGTTTCAAATACTGGCAGACCAGCACGGCAACGCGGTTTATCTGGGTGAGCGCGATTGCTCTATGCAGCGACGCAACCAGAAGATCATCGAAGAAGCGCCGGCACCGTTCTTAAATCCTCGCCTGCGGAACAAGATCGGCGAGCGCTGTGCGGAAGCCTGCCGTAAAATCGGCTATCGTGGCGCTGGAACTTTTGAGTTCCTCTATGAAAATGGTGAGTTTTTCTTCATCGAAATGAATACCCGCGTTCAGGTTGAGCATCCCGTCACCGAGATGATCACTGGTATAGACATCGTGCGCCAGCAAATTCTAATTGCAGCCGGTGAAAAACTGCCGTTCCGTCAGCGCGATATTCAATTCCGTGGTCATGCCATTGAATGCCGTATCAATGCCGAGCATCCATATAAATTCACGCCGTCCCCTGGTCGTATCACGTCCTGGCACGCCCCTGGCGGCCCCGGCATTCGCGTGGATTCACATGCCTACAACAACTACTATGTACCGCAACATTACGACTCGATGATAGGCAAAGTCATCGCTTACGGCGATACCCGCGAACAGGCGATGGCGCGCATGCGTACGGCCTTATCGGAGATGGCCGTAGAAGGCATAGAAACCAACATCGCATTGCATCGCGACTTGTTGCTGGATGCGGCATTTATGGGTGGTGGCACCAGCATCCATTACCTAGAAGAACGTCTTGCTGAACGGAGCAAGGATAAGTAATGGCCTGGTTAACGCTAATTATCGACACGGATGCATCACACGCTGAATCACTGAGTGATGCGTTGATGGAGCGCGGTGCACTATCGGTCGATTTACTTGATGCCGATGCGGATACGCCCGATGAACAGGCTATATTCGGTGAACCGGGTGAGCCACCTCCGGGTGTCTGGCAGCACAATCGTGTCAGTGCCTTGTTCGACAACGATGTGGATGTCACTGAAGTTTTAAGTGCGGCCGCCCTGAGTGTGGGACTCGCGCAATTACCGGAACATCGTATCGAGACGCTGGCTGACAATGATTGGGTGCGGCTAACTCAGTCTCAATTCGAACCGATACCTATTTCAGGGCATCTTTGGATCGTGCCGACCTGGCACACACCATCTGATCCGACGGCCATCAACATCGTGCTGGATCCGGGCTTAGCCTTTGGCACAGGAAGTCATCCAACGACGCGCTTGTGTCTGCGCTGGCTGGACAACAACCTTAAAGGTGGAGAATCCGTTCTGGACTACGGTTGCGGCTCAGGGATTCTTGCCATTGCAGCGCTCAAATTGGGTGCTGCACGCGCTGTGGGTGTGGATGTGGATACACAGGCTGTCACCGCCAGTCGCGATAATGCCGTTGCGAACAAGGTTGAAAATGTTGAGTTCTACCTGCCCAACAATGCCCCCAAAGATAGCTACGATTTAGTGGTCGCCAATATACTGACGAATCCGCTGCGTATGTTGGCACCCTTATTGGCCAATGCAACCCGACAGGGCGGACAGATAGTGCTGTCCGGCATACTCGAATCACAGGCCAAGGATGTGATGAGCATCTACGAGCAATGGTTTGACTTGAATGCACCTATCTTCGAAGACGGCTGGTCATGTTTGTCCGGGTTAAAACGTTAAGTTGATGCCATGATCAATGGTACGACGCTTTGCATACATTGCAAAACTCGCTTCAAGGTCTCAAAAGCTCAACTGGCAGCGCACAACGGTATGGTGCGCTGCGGACATTGTCTGCAAGCGTTTGATGCCCGTCCAAATTTCATCCCTGATGCGATAGAACAACAACAAGCTGAAAATACAGTACTCGATCATGAGCCTTCTGACCTCATCACCGTTGATGTCGTGTCAGACGCATCGAAGGCTGAAAATCTACAGGCAATAAAACCCGGCGTCACGCCAGGGAAGTTCGAGAAAACCAAGCGCACCAAGCCTTTCAATCTGCTGATTCGTTCGATTACGTCCAAATTAGCGGCCATTGTCAAACAAAGGAACAATGAACATCACGTTAAAGACCGGTCTTGGATATGGCTGGTCGGTGTATTGTTTCTAGCTGCCCTGTTACTTGCGCAATCAGTCTTTTTTTTCCGTGTCAGTATGGCAGCTCGCATCCCGACCCTTAAACCCTCTCTGCTGGCTTATTGTCATCTGCTAAACTGCAGTATCCCTCTGCCGCAAAATCTCGATCTGATGAGCATGGAGTCCTCCAGCCTGGATGCCGACCCAGTCAAGGTGAATCAAATCACCCTCAATGCCCTACTGCGCAACCGGGCCAGCTACCCCCTCGCATACCCTATGCTGGCGCTTACGCTCAACGACAGCCAGGATAAACCATTGTCCAGGAGAACATTCCTGCCTTCTGAATATCTGACTGGGGATTCGAGTGAGCTTAACGGTTTGCAAAGGAACCAGGAACTCAACATTAAATTACCTCTGCACGTCGTCAGTCTCAAGCCTTCCGGTTACCGGCTCGAGTTGTTTTATAAGGCGAAAGACTAATTTGCTTTAGATCCAGGTTAGAGGAATCGCGCAATCATGCCTCGAGTCAAATCGCCTTGCAAAGGGATTTGTACATGATGGCCGCTACCGAGTGCGACTGAAATCAACGCCCCGTTCTTATCACGCATCTGGCTTAAGTCTATGATTTGATTGCCTGATGGATGTATAATTTCCAGTTTGTCGCCCACATGAAATTTATTCTTCACCTCAATTTGTGCGACACCGTCCGCACAGGATACGATATCACCCACATACTGCTGCCGCGTACTTTCTGAATGACCACGCATGTAGTTTTGTTGCTCATGGGTATGATGGCGCTCGTAAAATCCATCGGTATATCCGCGATTAGCCAGTGCATCCAGCGCACCTAACAAACCATAATTGAAGGGACGACCTGCAACAGCATCATCGATCGCCTGACGATACACTTGAGCTGTGCGTGCAACATAGTAGATCGACTTGGTACGCCCTTCTACTTTGAGCGAGTCTATGCCCATTTTAGCCAGTTTCTCGACGTGTTCTACCGCACGCAGATCTTTTGAATTCATGATGTAGGTGCCGTGCTCATCTTCCATAACCGGCATCAGCTCATCGGGATGATCTTGACGCGCGATCACATACACCCGGTCGGCCATCGGATGACGCGGCTGAGAGCCGCAATCGGACAAGGCTGACTGACTAAGTGCCTTATCAAAATCAAAGTCGAGTTTTTCAATGTCTCCCGTGCCGTTTTCCTCGGCGTTATCCATCTTGTAATCCCAGCGACAGGAGTTGGTACAAGTACCCTGATTGGCATCGCGATGATTAAAGTAACCGGACAGCAGGCAGCGCCCGGAATAGGCGATGCACAGCGCGCCGTGTACAAACACTTCCAATTCCATATCAGGGCATTCCTGACGGATCTCTGCGATTTCATCCAGCGACAGCTCGCGCGACAATATGACGCGGGTCAAACCCAGCGACTTCCAGAATTTAACCGCTGCATAATTGACCGTATTTGCCTGAACTGATAAATGCACCGGCACGTCTGGCCAGCGTTCACGCACCATCGCAATCAGCCCCGGATCCGCCATAATCAGCGCGTCCGGCTTCATGGCTATCACAGGGGCCATGTCAGCCATATATGTTTTTACCTTGGCGTTGTGCGGCATCAGGTTACTGGCAACGAACAGTTTTTTTCCCAGCGCATGCGCTTCCTGTATGCCGATTTGTAATTCTTCGAGCTTAAACTCGTTGTTTCTAGCCCTCAATGAATAACGCGGCTGCCCGGCGTAGACTGCGTCCGCGCCAAAAGCGTAAGCGGCACGCATTTTCTCTAGTGTGCCGGCGGGTAATAAGAGTTCGGGTGATTTCATAGTGTATTTATATTATGCGTGAATGGGACTAATGCCGGTAACCGTGCATCACTAGACGTCGCTAGCCTGCGGTTTGACTATATTTAATATGATGAAGAGTTCTGCCAAACACCACAGTCAAATCCGTAGATTCACACTGATTATCAATTGGTTACGGATTATGTCGGCGATGCTAACTTCACGCGACTGTGATGTCAATTAATTCCGAGTATTTTTGTATGCTTTAGTCTATCCGGCGATTTTAGCCATCCTACCCGCCACTGATATGCCTACAACAAAAAAGCGACCATACAGTCGCTTTTTTGTTAATAATCAAACAAATAAGTATTATTTGATGATCGCGTTTAATTCGCCTTTGGCATAACGGTTAGCCATGGATTCGAGCGAGATCGGCTTGATCTTGCCGGCCATGCCTGCACAACCGAAAGCTTCGTAACGAGCCTTACAAATGCCCTTCATCGCAACGGTTGTTGCAGCCAGGAACTTACGTGGGTCGAAGTCCTTGGTGTTTTGCGCCAGGTAGCGACGTGTAGCGCCAGTCGATGCCATACGCAGGTCGGTGTCGATGTTGACCTTACGAACGCCATTTTTGATGCCTTCAACGATTTCTTCAACTGGAACGCCGTAGGTTTCGCCCATGGTGCCGCCGAATTCGTTGATGATTTTCAGCCATTCCTGAGGAACGGATGAAGAACCGTGCATGACCAGATGGGTGTTAGGCAGACGCGCGTGGATTTCACGGATACGGTCGATACGCAAAACAGCGCCGGTAGGAGGACGGGTAAACTTGTAAGCGCCGTGTGAAGTACCGATTGCGATAGCCAGTGCATCCACGCCGGTCAGACGTACAAATTCAGCCGCTTCTTCAGGATCTGTCAGCAACTGGTCGTGGCTCAGAACGCCTTCAGCGCCGTGACCATCTTCCTTTTCGCCTTCGCCGGATTCCAGAGAACCTAAGCAACCCAATTCGCCTTCAACAGACACACCTACGGCATGAGACATTTCAGCCACACGGCGGGAGATGTTGACGTTGTATTCGAAAGAAGCCGGTGTCTTACCGTCTGTCATCAAAGAACCGTCCATCATCACGCTGGAAAAGCCGGAGCGAATCGCATTGATACAAACCGCTTCAGATGCGCCGTGATCCTGATGCATAACAACAGGAATATGCGGGTACATTTCAACTGCGGCTTCGATCAGATGACGCAGGAAAGGCTCACCGGCGTATTTACGAGCGCCGGCAGAACCCTGCATGATGACCGGGCTGTTCGTTTCGTCAGCTGCTTCCATGATCGCCTTAACCTGTTCCAGGTTGTTGACGTTGAATGCTGGCAAGCCGTAGCTATGCTCTGCTGCGTGATCGAGAAGTTGACGCAAAGATACTAATGCCATTTTTATCTCCTGAGTGTTTAGTTTACAAACTGTTTTTTAAATACTATTTTTATGGTGGTCGCCGATACGAACGATCTTCATGGTGTTGGTATGGCCTGATTTACCAACGGCTTCACCTACGGTCACCACGACCAGATCACCGTCTGCGACATAGCCCATTTCCAGCAGCTTTTGCTCGGCATCGATTAGTTCCTGAGCAGGTTGCTGCACATTTCTGCTCGGGAAATAGACCGGATGAACGCCGCTAAACAGCGTGACCTTAGTTAAGGTCTGCTCAGCTGGCGTCAATGCAAAAATTGGTACACCAGCGTTAACGCGTGACATCCACAATGCAGTCGAACCCGATTGCGTCAAAGCCACAATCGCTTTTACCTTGAAGTGAGACGCGGCAAACAGCGCCGACATCGCAATCGATTGATCGATACGCGTATATTTGTGATTTGACGCACGATGATCGAGCGAATGTTCATCCCCCTGATGTTCCGCATTCAAACAAATACGTGCCATCGCTTCGATGGTTTCTACCGGATAATCACCAACGGCTGTTTCAGCTGATAACATCACCGCATCGGTACCATCCAGCACAGCATTAGCCACGTCGGATACTTCCGCACGAGTCGGAATAGGATTGGTGATCATGGATTCCATCATCTGGGTCGCCGTAATCACCAAACGATTCTTGGCTCGGGCCATCTTGATCATGCGCTTTTGCAAACCAGGTACGGCTGCATCTCCCACTTCCACGCTCAAATCACCGCGCGCAACCATGATCGCATCGGACGCATCGATGATGTCAGCCAAGGCAGGAATCGCTTCCGCACGTTCAATTTTGGCCATCAACAGGCTCTCGCCACCGGCTTCATGCATCAACTTGCGCGCAAAACGCATGTCATCGCCGCTACGCGGGAAAGAGATCGCCAGATAGTCCGCCTTAATCAGCGCAGCGGTCTTGATGTCCTCCATATCTTTTTCGGTCAGCGCGGGCGCCGTCAAGCCACCACCCTTACGATTGATGCCCTTGTTATTCGACAGGACACCGCCACGCACTACGCGACAGATAACTTTAGAACCCTGAACTTCGACCACGTCGAATTCCAGCATGCCATCATTCAGCAACAACACCGAACCGCTGCTCACATCGTTAGGCAGTTCCTTGTAATCCAAACCAACGCATTGCTGATTACCCAAACCTTCAAATTCGGCATCCAGAACAAAAGTGTCGCCCTTATTTAGCACGATTTTGTCATTCTGGAACTTACCTACGCGTATTTTAGGGCCCTGTAAGTCAGCTAATATACCCACAGTACGTCCTACAGCGGCCGCTGCAGCACGCACAACGGCGGCACGGTTAACGTGGTCGGCGGCAGATCCGTGTGAAAAATTCATACGTACCAGATCAACCCCGGCACGTATCATGTCCTCCAGTACTTTTTGAGAGCTGGAGGCCGGCCCCAACGTTGCAACTATTTTGGTTCTACGAAGCATATCTACCTTATTTTATGTGGCTTGTGGCTTGCAGCTTGTAGCCGTTAGCCTGTGGCAAAACAGATTGGCTACCCGCTACGTGCTACTAGCTAGCTATTTCTTTGCACGTTCTTCCAGAATGGCCACAGCCGGCAATGTCTTGCCTTCAAGGAACTCAAGGAAGGCACCACCTGCGGTGGAAATGTAGGATACCTTATCAAAAATATCATACTTTTGAATCGCCGCAATCGTGTCGCCGCCGCCAGCCAGTGTAAAGGCCTTGGTATTGGCAATCGCCATCGCAATGGTTTTCGTACCTTCGCCGAACTGGTCATATTCAAATACGCCTACCGGGCCATTCCATACAACCGTACCGGCCTGCATGATGATGTCAGCAATTTCCTGTGCTGACTTAGGACCGATATCGAAAATCATTTCGTCATCAGCTACATCATTGGCAGATTTCAATACGGCAGGTGTATTTTCGTTACCTGGCAGGAACGGAGCTGCAGTTCCAACCACGACATCGGTCGCGATAGGAATAATCGCACCACGCGCGGTCATTTTAGCAATCAGTGCCTGAGCCACCGGCACCAAGTCATTTTCACAAAGCGATTTACCGACAGCATGTCCGGTTGCCTTCAGAAAGGTGTTGGCAATACCGCCACCGACAACCAACTGTTCGCACTTTTCTGACAAGGATTCCAGTACGGTCAATTTGGTAGAAACCTTAGAACCGCCAACGATGGCCACCATAGGACGTGCAGGGGAGAGCAAAGCCTTAGTCAGCGCTTCGAGTTCCTGAGTCAGCAAGATGCCGGCAGCTGCCACAGGGGCAAATTTAGCTACGCCGTGCGTTGAAGCCTCTGCACGGTGAGCGGTACCAAAGGCATCCATGACGAACACATCACAAAGCGCTGCATATTTCTTAGCCAATTCGTCAGTGCTTTTCTTTTCGCCCTTGTTGAAACGGCAATTTTCCAGCAAAACCAACTCACCTTCGGCAACGTCGAAACCACCGTCAGTCCAATCGCGAATTAAACGCACGGAACGACCCAGCTTGTCAGCAATGCAATCAGCGACCGGCTTGAGCGAATTTTCTTCGGAATACTCACCTTCGGTCGGACGACCCAGGTGAGATGTCACCATCACACGTGCACCGGCTGCAATGGCGGCATTGATCGTCGACATGGAAGCAGTGATACGAGCATCAGAAGTTACTTTTCCGTCTTTGACGGGCACATTTAAATCCGAGCGGATCAGGACGCGTTTGCCCTTAAGATCCAGATCGGTCATTTTAATTACGGACATGTTCTACTCCAGACATACAAAACTTGGGGAGTAGGAAGTAGCGAGTAGTGTGTGACAAATGGAGAGTGGGGAGTGGTAAGTGGTAAGTGGCTAGTGGGAACCCCCGACTTGCGACTCACGACTCACGACTTACTACTCTCTACAGGCTACTCCACTCTCCACTTCCCGTTTTATTACGCGATGTGACGAACCATGCGCATCAGGTTGCAGGTATAACCGTATTCATTGTCATACCAAGCCACCACCTTAACAAAGGTAGGATCCAACGCAATGCCAGCTTCGGCATCGAATACGGACGGGCAGGTGTAACCACGGAAATCGGTAGAAACCACTTTCTCTGTGGTAAAACCAAGCACACCCTTCAGTGGACCTTCTTCAGATGCTGCCTTCATTGCAGCAACGATTTCAGCATAAGTTGCCGGATTGTTCAGTTCAACTGTCAAATCCACAACTGACACATCAGAGGTTGGAACGCGGAAAGCCATACCGGTCAACTTACCCTTCAGCGCGGGCAACACCACGCCAACCGCCTTAGCAGCGCCAGTTGAAGAAGGAATGATGTTTTCCAAAATACCACGACCACCGCGCCAATCCTTCATGGAAGGACCGTCTACTGTCTTTTGTGTCGCTGTTGCAGCGTGAACAGTCGTCATCAAACCGCGCTTGATACCGAAAGTGTCGTTCAATACCTTGGCGACTGGTGCCAGTGCATTGGTTGTGCAAGAAGCAGCGGATACGATCGCTTCACCCTTGTATGTTTCATGGTTAACGCCATAAACAAACATAGGTGAAGTGTCTTTGCAAGGTGCTGACATCACAACCTTTTTAGCGCCGGCTGCAATGTGCTTCTGACAGCTTTCCTGATCCAGGAAGAAACCGGTACATTCGATAACGATGTCTACGCCTGCTTCATTCCACTTCAGATTCGCAGGATCGCGCTCTGCTGTCAGGCGAATTTCTTTGCCATTGACAACCAGATTGCTGCCATTAACACCAACATCACCGTTAAAACGGCCATGTACGGAGTCATATTTCAACATGTAAGCCAGGTATTCAGGCTCCAACAAGTCATTGATTGCGACCACTTCGATTTCAGGAAAATCCTTGGCTGCTGCGCGGAATACCATACGACCAATACGACCAAAACCATTGATACCAACTTTAATTGCCATGTTTTATCTCCCGTTATAGTTATTTAAATCGTTATCTTGCAGAAAAATTACGAATCCGGCTTCAGACATCAAGGCTCGTGATGTCTGGCCAGCTCAGATTTAAGTTACAGCACGCCCTTAACCGCTTTCACGACGTTCTCAGTCGTGAAGCCGAAGTGCTTGAACAGTTCAGGTGCTGGAGCGGATTCGCCGAAGCAATCCATACCCACTACCGCGCCTTCAAGACCCACATACTTGTACCATCCACCGGTCACGCCCGCTTCAACGGCAACGCGATTGATGCCGCGAGGCAACACGCTGTCTTTGTAAGCCTGATCTTGCTTATCGAAAACGTTGGTCGAAGGCATAGATACAACGCGAACATTAACGCCTTCAGCGGCCAGTGCCTTTTGTGCATCCACCGCCAACTGCACTTCAGAACCTGTCGCGATGATCACTGCAACCGGCTTGCCGTCAGCTGCTTCTGACAGAATGTAAGCACCCTTACGGATATTTGCAATCTGAGCTTCATCTCGTGTTTGGAATTGCAAGTTTTGGCGACTGAAGATCAGGCTGGAAGGACCATCGTTGCGTTCAACGGCAGCAACCCAGCAAACGATGGATTCAACGGTGTCGCAAGGGCGCCATGTTTCCATGTTAGGGATGTGACGCAGCGTCGCAGTTTGCTCAACGGGTTGGTGAGTCGGACCATCTTCGCCCAGACCGATAGAGTCATGGGTGTATACAAAAATCACGCGCTGCTTCATCAATGCGGCCATGCGCAAGGCATTACGAGCATATTCCGAGAACATCAGGAACGTACCGCCGAATGGCAACAAACCGCCATGCAAAGCCATACCATTCATGATGTGCGACATACCGAATTCGCGCACGCCATAGCTGATGTAATTGCCGGTGGTCTTGCCGTGCACATGCTTGCAACCTGTCCAGTTAGTCAGATTTGAGCCGGTCAAATCGGCAGAGCCGCCCAGGAACTCAGGCAATGCCGGTGCCAATGCGTTGATCGCGTTTTGCGAAGCCTTACGTGTTGCAATAGTTTCGCCCTTAGCATCGGTAGCTGCGATCGCAGCGGCAGCATGTGCCGCCCAACCCGCTGGCAATTCGCTCTTTGTACGGCGGGTAAATTCTGCGGCTTCATCAGGGTAGGCTGCTGCATATTCTGCAAAGTTGTTATTCCACAACTTTTCCAGACCTTCGCCCTTAGTGCGCGCATCCCATGCTTCGTATACGTGAGTCGGGATTTCAAACGGTTCGTAAGGCCAGTTGATGTGCGCACGAGTTGCGGCAACCTCTGCCGCGCCGAGTGCTGCACCGTGTACATCGTGTGTACCTTCCTTGTTAGGAGAACCGGCACCGATCACGGTCTTGCAACAGATCAGTGTCGGTTTGTCGGTTACAGCCTTGCCGGCTTCAATCGCAGCGTTAATCGCTTCAGGATCGTGTCCTTCTACATTGGCAACAACGTGCCAGCCGTAGGCTTCAAAACGCTTAGCGGTGTCATCGGTAAACCAGCCGTTGGTGTGACCGTCGATAGAGATTTCGTTATCATCCCAGAATGCAGTTAACTTGCCCAGACCCCAAGTGCCGGCCAGCGCACATGCTTCATGAGATATGCCTTCCATCATGCAACCGTCGCCCATAAATACATAGGTGCGGTGATCGACGATGGTATGACCTGGCTTGTTGAATTCAGCTGCGAGCAATTTTTCTGCCATCGCCATACCGACTGCGTTGGTGATACCTTGACCCAGCGGACCGCCTGTCGTTTCAACGCCAGCCGTGTAACCGTACTCAGGATGACCCGGTGTCTTGGAATGCATTTGACGGAAACGCTTCAATTCGTCGATAGGCAGATCGTAACCTGACAGATGCAGCAAAGCATACACCAGCATAGAGCCATGGCCGTTGGACATCATGAAACGGTCGCGACCAGGCCATTTAGGATTAGCCGGATTGTGACGCAGATGGCGATTCCACAATACGTCAGCGATTTCTGCCATGCCCATCGGCGCGCCCGGATGACCGGAATTCGCCTTTTGCACGGCGTCAACGGCCAGCATGCGAATTGCGCCGGTAATATCATTGTATTTTGGTGGTGTAATGCTACGATTTGCTGTCATGTACTGACTCCTCCGATACATCCCAGTGGGATGGGTTTATGTTTAACGCTTGAATATTAATTTCTTGAATTATGCCGCACACCCCGCAATACATCAATAAGCTTCCCAAACTATTAAGCAGGTCAATATTGATTATAAATTAACGGTTCCTGCGTCCATGCCATCGAACAACCTGAGGTAATACGTGGCTTACAGATGAATTTCACTTAATATCTAGAGAGTAACAATTTGTCGACCATAAATTATATCCCGCACTCTAAATTTTCATTATTAACCACACCTATAAACCATTTCCAGATTACTGTCTTTATTTAACCCGCAACCGACGGTCAGCTATCATTTTCCTGATGTTTTTTTGCCACTTTAATCCCTAATTGCTTTAACTTACGATACAAGTGGGTGCGCTCCAGCCCTACTTTTTCTGCTACGCGCGACACATTACCGGCTTCTTTTTGCAGGTGATAATCAAAATAGACGGCATCAAAGTGCTCACGTGCCTCACGCAACGGCAAATCCAGCGGCAAAGCAAAACTTCTGCTCGCACCATCGATATCTACCACCAAATTCTGCACCTCATCGGTGACCGCGAGCGGCGGGAGTCGGGCAGCACCTTCTTTGATGGCACGTGCAACCGTGGCTAACAATTTATTCATGGAAATGGGCTTCTCCAGAAAGTCCACTGCACCGATGCGCGTCGCCTCAACGGCGGTCTCAACCGTACCATGCCCCGACATCATCACGACCGGCATGGTGAGCAAATCCTGAGCGACCCACTCCTTCAGCAACGTCACGCCATCCGTATCCGGCATCCAGATATCCAGTAAGACCAAATCGGGCTCATGTTCAAGCCTGTATAAGCGCGCCTGTTCTGCATTTTCGGCCAGATGAACCTGGTAACCTTCATCGAATAATATCTCCGCAAGTAATTCACGGATACCCACCTCATCATCCACGATCAGAATATGTTTGCTCATCCTAGTGACTCCTCATTCAGCGGCAGACTGATATTGACGCACGCGCCGCCATTCATATGGTTTTCAACGGAAATATGTCCTCCGTGTTCCTCAATAATTTTTTTCACTATCGCCAAGCCCAGCCCGGTCCCCTTGGATTTAGTCGTCATATAGGGCTCGAACACGCGCGACATGACTGCCTCTGAAAATCCCGCGCCATTGTCCAATACCCGTAAATGAATCTCCCCATCAACCTTTTCGCTGGAAAGCACGATATTCGGCTGCGCAACCCCTTGAAGCGCATCCTGTGCATTCTGTAACAAGTTATGCAGCACCTGACGTAAGCGCGTCGCATCGCCATTAATTTCAGCACGGCCTGCCCGCAAATCCAGTGTGATAGGCACCGCATTCGCTTCATATAAACCCAACACTTCCCGGATTAGGTGGTGCACATCCACTCGCGTCAGTTTCAAGACCGGACCACGGGCGTAATCGGCAAAATCAGTCACCATATTTTTCATCGCCGCCACCTGACTGACAATGGTTTGCGTCGCACGTTGCAGCAATCTCGCATCCGCTTCATCCAACTTGGCACTCAGCTTGTATTGCAAACGCTCAGCCGACAACTGAATGGGAGTAAGTGGATTTTTAATCTCATGCGCCAGACGACGGGCTACCTCTCCCCAAGCCGCCTGCCGTTCCGATTTGAGCAAATGACTGATGTCATCGAATACCACCACATAGCCAGCATCCGCTCCATGCGGTAAGCGGGTTCCGCGCATTAACAAAATTTGCGTCCCGTTACGGCTGATCCGTTCAATCTGACGCTGCCATTCTCCGTTGCCGGTTGCGCCGAAGGCTTCCGTGATGGTTAGACAAAAGGAAGTCAATAAAACAAACTTATCGGCAATCTGCAGCAAAGGCATGCGGTGCATCTGATGCAGCGGTGCATCCAGAATCTGTGCGGCACTGGTATTAACCGAACGCAGGCGAAACTCGCTATCTAGCGCCAGCACCCCAGAGGACAGATGCGTGAGCACACTCTCAAGATATCCCTTGGCACTTTCAACCTCGCGTTGCTGCTGTTCACTGGCCCGCTTGGCATCCGCCAGTTGATGCGTCATCTGATTAAATAATCCTGTCAGTGCACCCAATTCATCACTGCTTCGTATCGGACGCTGCCCGGTAAAATCTCCTTGCGCCACCGCACGCGTGCCTTCAGCTAAGGCTTCCAGAGAAGAACCCAGTCGTTCGCTGATAAAAAAAGCAGCTGAAATCGCCGTAAGTAACACCACCAGCAAGGACAGCGTCAGCGTGATGCCATACAGTCGCTTCAAGCCCAACCTCGACAAGGTCAACTCCTGATAGTCTCGATAAACCGTCTGAACGGTTTCCGCATCTATTTCAACCTGCTTAGGAACGGCCTGATTAAATTGCAATAGATAGCTCTGCCCGGAATAACTATTGGCGCTCACCAAAGCCAGTACACGCAAAGTCATTGCCTTGTTAGGCGTCGATTCGATAGCGGAATATTTCCCCTTGGTGCGCACCTGCTGGAGTAATTTTTCACCGGGAACATCGGGGAGCAACGCATTGTTGCTGGCCGCAAAGGCTAACAACTTACCGGCGGGATCAAATATCGCGGCTTCCTGAACAGTTCCCTCGTCGATCAGGTGTGTCAGTGAGTTTTGAAATTGATCCGGTTTCTTTTCTGTCAGCAACAGGGCGATGAACTGGGTTTTTTTTGTCAGCTCTTTCAGGCTGTTATCCAGACTGCTACGCCCCAGATTAAGCCCGCCTTCCAACGCTTTTTCCACACGCACGTCAAACCAGGACTCGATACTTTTGGATAAAAAATTGACCGATACGGCGTAGACCAAAATGCCGGGCAATACCGCGATCAAGGTGAAGAAGATCACCAGTCGCAAGGTTAGCTTTGCGCCGAACACCTTGCTTTTAAGCTTGACGCGCAAGCGCCAGATTTGAAAGCCGACTAAGCCGGTCAAGCCCAGCGCCAGCAACCCGGTCAGGCCGAGCAATCCGTAATAACTGACAGAAAAAACTTCCGTATTGACACTGTTGCTGGACAACAAGTAAAGCAAAACGATGACCGCAAGAACGCTAATGCTAATCAGATATTTCACGGCTTAGTCACTCCGTTTTACCTGCGTTGCGTACTTCCGCCGGACGAACCACCCAGCGATACCAGCCGGAATCCAAATCCCAGTCCTTGCTGGTCAGTACATTGACCTGCATCAGCTTTGGCAATTGGCGGGTATCCAGACGTAATCGAACTGCGGCAAAGTAATTGGCTTCTTTTTGCATCGACGCTGCGGGAATCAATGACGAACTTTGCCGGGCAAGCATACGCAGAACTTCGTCCAGGCTGGCGAAATTCTGGAACAAGGCACCGCGCGAAATACGGTACTGGCGAGTCAACACATTGTAGGACAGTTTGACTGATTGCTCGCTTTGAAAGATCTGCTCATCCAGCCAGTACCAGCGGGAGCGCGTCAGCGAAAATTCGCCGACAAAGTATAAAGGGATACCTAATGACAAGGCCTGTTGCACGGTGTAATTCAAATTGACGCCGAAATCGGCAGAAAGTTGATACCCCTCTTCGGAGATGCGCATTTCTGCCTTATTGACATCGATACCCTCAGCCCATGCAGGCGCGGCAAACAGCCACGCCAGCAACATGCAAAGTTTAATGAGTTTTTTGCAATATGGCATAGAAGAACCCGTCATGCTCATCGCTTGGCAGCAATTGTGCTAAGGGCAACGACAACTGTTGCGCTCCCGGCGTCATCGCTGCAAACTGATCTATAACATCTTGATTTTCTTGTTTAAATACAGAGCAAGTCGCGTAGAGCAATTTCCCGTCTTGCGCTAAGAGCGCCCACAGTGCATGCAATATATCCAACTGTTGTGCGGCAAAGGAGGCAATGTCCTTCTTGCGGCGCAGCCATTTGATGTCCGGATGACGGCGCACCACACCGGTGGCCGAGCAGGGCACATCAGCCAAAATACGCTCGAATGGTTTTCCATCCCACCAGCTGGCGGTATCTGCCGCGTCGCCTGTCAGCAACGTTGCCGATAATTCCAGACGCTGTAAATTTTCTGCCACACGCTGCAAACGTTTTTCATCCTTGTCGAGCGCCACCATATCAACATCCGCCAACTCCAGGATGTGCGCCGTCTTGCCGCCCGGGGCGGCACAGGCATCCAGCACGCGCATGCCAGGTGCCACATCCAACAGCGTTGCGGCATATTGTGCGCCAGCATCCTGCACCGAAATCCGACCGTCAAAAAATCCGGGTAATTTATCTACCGATACCGCTTTGTCCAGTTGAATTGCGTCCGGCGCGATCAATCTGGCCGGAATACCCTGCCCGCTCAGTGTGGCAAGATAGTCCGCCGTCGTTCCGCGCCTTGAATTGACGCGCAGCGTCATCGGCGGATGGCCATTGCCCGTTTCTAGTACAGCTTGAGCACGTTCACCGTATTGCGATTTCAGTTCATCGATCCACCAAACAGGGTGGCTATAACGCCCCTCCGGTTTTAACGCAGCCTGCTCCAGCACTTCATTCTGATTGCGCAAGAAATTGCGCAATATGGCATTCACCAGCCCGCGAATTTTCGGATTCAGTATATCGGCCGAACGCACTGCGTGATCGACTACAGCATGTTGCGCCGCACGGCTGTATTGCAATTGATACAGGGAAACCAGCAACAAATAGGTGATCCGGTGATCGGTCATATGCTTGTGCAGCAATAAATCGAGCACGGCGTTCAGCTGGCCGTAGAAACGCAGCGTGCCATAGCTCAAATCCTGCAAGGCGGCACGTTGTGAAGGTGTCCATACCGACTTTCTGCGCAGCGACTCATCCAGAACCTGATTTAGGTTGCGTCCATCCTCCATCACCTGTTGAACGATCTGTGTTGCTGCCAATTGAATGTTATGCATTTAAATTACCGAAAAGTGATCGCCGAGATGTACCGGCATTGCCTGCAAAAATTGCACGGCGGGTTGTGCGCGCCCTCCCGGACGTTGCAACACTTGCAAACGCAAGGCGTCTTTACCGCAAGCGACCGTGATACCCGACTTGTCAGCAGTCAGCACTTCGCCGGGAATACCCGTCCGCTCAGCATTGATCACCTCAGCCTGCCAAATCTTGACGACGACATCTTTAAGTTTAGCCTGACACACAGGGAAAGGATTGTAGGCACGAACCGCACGCGCGATCTGCTCCGCATCCTGACTCCAGTCTATCTGTGCCTCACCCTTGAGCAGCTTGGCGGCATAACAGGCGAGCGCATCATCCTGACGAACCGGAATTAGACTATTTTTTTCCATAAAATTCAAAGTATTAACAATACTTCTTGCGCCCATGCTAGCTAGCTTATCGTGCAAGGTTTGCGCATTATCAACATCATCTATAGTACAGACATCGCGCAACAGCATATCGCCCGTGTCGAGTCCAACATCCATCTGCATGATGGTAATGCCCGTTTCGCTGTCTCCCGCCAGAATCGCGCGCTGTATAGGCGCAGCACCTCGCCAGCGCGGCAGCAGCGACGCATGGATATTCAGGCAGCCGAAACGCGGCATCTCCAGCACTGCTTTGGGCAGGATCAGCCCGTAGGCAGCGACGACCATCACATCGGCATTAAGGGCTGCGATCTGCTGCTGCACTTCTTCACCCTTTAAACTGACAGGCTGCAATACAGTTATGCCATGTTGCAGCGCCAGTTGTTTGACCGGACTTGCGCTAAGCTGCATGCCGCGCCCGGCCGGACGATCCGGCTGCGTCAACACCGCGATGACTTCATGCTCGTCGAGCAGGGCAGCCAGCGCGCTGGCGGCAAACTCCGGCGTACCGGCAAAAATTATTTTCACTAAATTTAACCTGTATGAATTTATTTCACAGCGCTTCGCGACGGCGCTTCTTCAGCTTGGCGCGCAGCCGTGTTTGTTTGAGTTGCGATAAATATTCGACGAAGACCTTGCCGCTCAGATGATCCATTTCATGCTGGATGCAGACGGCAAGAAAGCCTTCCGCCTCCAGCGTAAAAGGTTCGCCCTTCAAATTGAGCGCCTGCACCGTCACATTGTCTGCGCGTCTCACTGTCTCATAAATCCCCGGAACAGAAAGGCAGCCTTCTTCACCGTCCTGTTCTCCGCTAATCTTTAAGATTTCCGGATTGATGAACACCATCAATTGATTGTGCTCTTCGGAGATGTCCACCACGATAATCTGCTCATGCACGTCGACCTGCGTTGCCGCCAAACCTACTCCCGGCGCAGCATACATGGTTTCAGCCATGTTCTTCACCAGTTTGCGGGTCGCGTCATTCACCAGGGCGACTTTTTTCGCGATGGTATGCAGGCGCTCGTCGGGGTACTGCAATATTTGTAAGATTGCCATAATGCTTGCTAATTTAATTGTCTGGATGCAAAATTTAACGTGTCACGGCACGCCGTGCGCCTTTGTGTGATTCTACCGGGCCCTACCATGCGCAAGATTATATCGCTGATTTGCTTTTTATTGCCCGTATTGGGTTTTGCGGGTCAATCTGAAACCAACCTGCAGATACGCAGCGATGCACCCGACCAATATACAGTCGTCAAAGGTGACACCCTTTGGGATATCTCCGGCAAGTTTTTCAAAGACCCCTGGAAATGGCCTCACATCTGGGGAATGAACAAAGCTTCAATAAAAAATCCTCACTGGATTTATCCGGGTGCGACCATTTTTCTGGATCGCAGCAGCGGCACTTTGCGCATGGGTAAAGAGGATACAACCAATGAAATCGTCAAACTGTCACCGCATATTCGCAGCGAAGACAGCTCGCAAAACGCCATTTCCAGCATCCCGTCCAAGGTGATAGAACCTTTCTTGAGCCAACCGCTGGTCGTCGACGAACAGTCATTGGCCACGGCACCAACCATCATCGGTGTGGCCGAAGAGCGAGTCATCATCGGCACGGGCGATGTCGCTTATGCAAAAGGGATCACTACCGACAAGGGGAATAAGTGGCAGGTATATCGTCCCGGCAAAGCCCTGATCGATCCGGACACGAATGAAACATTGGGCTATGAGGCAATTTTTCTGGGCAGTCTGAATGTCAAAACATTTGCCGATGTCAGCACGGTGGTAATAACCGATGCTAAACAGGAAATCAATCCCGGCGATCGTCTACTCGTTCCAGAAGCGGTGATCCCGCATACCTATTTACCCCGCGCACCGGCTCATCAAGTCGCAGCCAGCGTGATTTCCATCTATGGCGGCGTTTCACAAGCCGGTCAAAACACCGTGATCACCCTCAACAGAGGGGAACGCGATGGCGTTGAAATCGGCCATGTACTGGCGTTTACCAGCAAAGGTCGCGTTTTGAAAACTGATAACACCAGCTTGCCGGATGAGCGCTATGGTTACGCCTTCATCTTCCGCGTCTTCGATAAAGTTTCCTACGCGCTGGTCATGCAAGCTAGATTGCCCGTGCAACTTCTGGATCACGCCGTCACACCTTGAGCGCCCGTCTAGCGCGTTTCGGGTAAACATGATCGTTGATGACTCTCTCAAGGCTTGGCTTACCCTCAGCCTGATTCGTGGATTAGGCGGTGAGGGAGCGCGTCACCTGCTCAGGGAATTTAAATCACCTGAAGCCGTACTGTCCGCCTCAAATAAATCGCTCTGCACTGTCGTCAAACCGGAAATTGCCGCTGCAATCGGCAAAGGCGTTGCGGATGAATTGCTCGAACCCGCGCTCTCCTGGCTGGAAGACGACAACAATCACATCGTTACCTTGGGAGATGCCGAGTATCCTCAGGCTCTGCTGAATATTTGCGATCCTCCGCTGCTGCTCTACGTCAAAGGCCGGCTCGATTTACTCAATAAGACGACACTGGCGATCGTCGGCAGCCGGCACGCCACGCCGCAAGGCATCAGCAACGCCGAACAATTTGCCCAATCGTTGAGCGATGCGGGGCTTTGTATCATCAGCGGCATGGCACACGGCATCGATGCCGCCGCCCATCACGGTGCACTGGATGGTTCATCCTCCAGCATTGCCGTGGTGGGGACGGGACTTGATAAGATTTATCCGTCCGCCAATCGTGATCTGGCTCACCGGCTGGCTAAACAAGGCGCGCTGATCTCCGAATTCCCCCTCGGTACGCCTCCTATCGCGGGCAACTTCCCGCGCCGTAACCGTATCATCAGCGGCATGAGCATTGGTTGCCTGGTCGTGGAAGCCTCGCTGCAAAGCGGTTCGCTGATCACCGCGCGACTGGCCATGGAGCAGGGTCGGGACGTGTTCGCTATTCCGGGTTCCATCCACACGCCGCAAAGTCGTGGTTGCCATAAACTCATCAAACAGGGGGCAAAACTCGTTGAGTCTGCGCAGGATATTCTGGATGAGCTGCCCGGCAGGATACTCAAGGTCGCGCCCGCACCAAAGCCTTCTCTGCCATCAGGCGAGGAACATAATTTACTCGACCTAATCGGCAACGATCCGGTGAGTATGGATGTCATTTGTGCACGCAGTGGCTTGACGGTTAGCCAGCTATCCGCCATGCTGTTGACGTACGAACTGGAAGGACGCGTAGCAACACTGCCCGGCGGATTGTTCCAACGCATTTATTAATAGACACAAATCATGTTCGAAATTCTAATTTATCTGTTTGAAAGCTATATCGATGCCGGTAGTTATCCCGCACCGGATAAACTCTCGCGCAAGCTTTATGCTGCGGGTTTTGAAGCGGACGACATAGACGACACCTTAAGCTGGTTATCGGCTTTACATCTGCAAACACCCGACAACTATCCGGCAACGCTGGAGCATTCCGGCATGCGTTTTTTTGCCGAACTGGAACTAGAACGCATCGGTTTTGAGGGACGCCAGTTCCTGCTATTCGCCGAACAGCAGGCGATGATTTCAGCGATCGAACGCGAAATCATCATAGATCGCGCCGTCGCCCTCAAGCAAAAGGACTTAGGTCTGGAAAAACTTAAGCTGATCATGCTGATCGTACTGTGGAACCGTCGTCAGGACATCAATCCACTGCTGATCGAAGAGCTGCTCAGCCCCCTCTATTCATCTCAATTACATTAAACGCATGGCAATTAATCTTCTGATCGTCGAATCTCCGGCCAAGGCCAAAACACTCAAGAAGTATCTGGGGAATGATTATGAGGTACTGGCTTCCTACGGCCATGTGCGCGATCTGGTTCCCAAGAGTGGCGCGGTAGATACCGAAAACGGTTTTGCCATGAACTACGAGATTATCGCGCGCAACAGCAAACACATGGATGCGATTGCGAAAGCAGCAGCGGTCGCTGACAACATCCTGCTCGCACCCGATCCGGACCGTGAAGGGGAAGCGATCGCCTGGCATATTGCCGAGCTACTTAAAGCTAAAAGATCATTAAAAAACAAGAACATGCAGCGCGTTGTTTTTTACGAGATCACGCAATCTGCGGTTCAGGCGGCCGTCGCCAATCCGCGTGAAATCGCCATGCCGCTGGTCAACGCGCAACAGGCACGCCGCGCACTGGACTATCTGGTCGGCTTTAATCTGTCGCCACTGTTATGGCGAAAAATTCGTCCCGGCCTATCTGCCGGCCGCGTACAGAGCCCGGCTTTGCGTCTGATCGTCGAACGCGAACTCGAAATCGAAGCCTTCCGCACCCAGGAATACTGGACTGTACATCTGGACAGCCACAAGGATCATCAGCCTTTCACGGCTCGCCTGTTTCAATATCAGGGCAAGAAACTCGAACAGTTAACCATCGACAGCCAGGCCGAATACGATGTCATTCACGCGCGTCTGCACGACGCCAAATTGCCACCCAAAGTAGTGCGCGTCGAGAAGAAAGCAAAACAGCGCTATGCTGCCGGACCTTTCACGACCTCGACTCTGCAACAGGAAGCCGTGCGTAAACTCGGCATGTCAGCTGAACGCACCATGCGCACCGCACAAACGCTGTATGAAGGAGTGGATATCGGCGGACAAACCGTCGGTCTGATCTCCTATATGCGTACTGACTCGGTGTCGCTGGCCAAAGAAGCCGTCGCCGAAATCCGCGACTACGTTCAGGAGCACTTTTCATCCGACTATTTGCCTTCCAGTCCGCCGACTTACAAGAGCAAGACCAAGAACGCTCAGGAATCTCACGAGGCAATACGTCCGACCTCCATCATCCGTACACCGGACAGTCTGCGCGACCGTTTAACAGTTGATCAGGCACGCTTGTATGAAATGATCTGGAAGCGCACCTTAGCCTGCCAAATGGCACCGGCGCGTTTCGACACAGTCAGCGCCGACATTCGCTTAGGCGGTGACGACACGCTATTCCGCGCAAACGGTCAAGTACTTGTTTTTCCGGGATTTATTAGCGTCTACATGGAAGACGTAGACGATGCCGAAGAAGAGCAGGGCAGCAAACTGCCACCGCTGGTAGAAGGCGATATCCTGCCCATCGACAAGTTATATGGCGAGCAGCATTACACCCAGCCGCCACCGCGCTTCACGGAAGCGAGTCTGGTCAAATCACTGGAAGAGTATGGCATAGGCCGCCCGTCGACCTATGCCACCATCATCTCGACGCTGCAAACTCGTGAATACGCGGTTCTGGACAAGAAGCGCTTTATGCCGACCGATGTGGGCCGGGTGGTCACGCGTTTTCTCACAGAACACTTCACGCGTTATGTCGATTACAACTTTACCGCATCGCTCGAAGACGAGCTGGATGATGTCTCCGACGGAAAACGTGATTGGATAGGCGTACTGGATGAATTCTGGAAGGGTTTTTCCGGCCTGATCAAGGAAAAGACTAACATCGAACGCCCTCAGGAATTGATCGACGAAGCCTGTCCGGAATGCGGCAAGCCGCTGGCGAAAAAACTTAGCCGCTACGGCAGCTTCATCAGTTGCACCAATTATCCGGAATGCAAATACAAGCGCAGCGTCAGCGGCGAATCTCAGGATGATGCCTCCGCTCGCGTCGAATTAGGCGTTCATCCCGAAACGGCGCAGGCGGTCGTGTTGTTGCGCGGCCCGTACGGCCATTACGTGCAGCTGGGCGAACAAATTGAAGGCGATAAAGCCAAGCCCAAGCGCGTCTCCTGGCCCAAGGAAATGCCGGTCGATACAGCCGATCTGGCCGGGGCATTAAAACTGTTGTCCCTACCGCGCGATCTGGGTCTGCATCCGGAAACGAATAAGAAGGTCATCGTCAACATTGGTCGTTTCGGCCCTTACATCGGTCACGACGGAAAATTTAAATCGATACCGCGAACCGACAGTATTTTTGATATTGTGTTGACACGCGCAGTCGAATTGCTGGCTCAGGCTAAGGACGGCAACACCGTGCTGCGCACGCTGGGCGATCATCCGGTAGACAAAACCACCGTTGAGATATGCAGCGGTCGCTACGGTCCTTATGCTCGGCACGGAAAAATCAATGCCACTTTGCCCAAGGACGTCTCACCGGATGAAATCACGCTGGAACAAGCGCTGGAGCTGATTGCCGCCAAGGCCGCTAAAGGGGATGCGGGTAAGAAGCCAGTGAGAAGGGCTGCTGCCAAAGCACCGGCTAAGGCCAAAGCAACGGCTAAACCTAAAGCGGAACCTAAAGCCAAGGCGGCAGTGAAACCGAAGGTGGTGACAAAACCTAAAGCCTCAGCGAAACCTAAAACCGAAACAGCAGTTAAGAAGCCGGCTGTAAAAAAACCGGCGGCCAAAAAGACCTAGGCAGAAAAAAGCTAACATTCAAAAAGCTATTCATCATTTAAAAGGCGGCTGAACCTGATTTCATCCGCCTTTTTTATCTAACATAATTCATTGCTTATATCAGACGCAGCGCTCAATGTTATAAAATTACCTGCCAATCACTGTGGCAACGATTTTTATAGACGACTTGGAGTAATATTGCACGCTATTCCACACACCAGCCTCCCCGATGTCACCACAATCCTTTCACACCCATAAACCCGACTCAGAACCCGCTGTCCAAACTGATCTTCGCTCCATAGGTCGTCTGTTTCCTTATCTGTGGGAGTTTCGCGGACGAGTTTTATTATCGCTGGCGCTGTTGCTGGGAGCAAAATTCGCTTCAGTCTCCGTCCCACTGGTGTTGAAGGAAATCATCGACTCATTAGGTAAAACACAAACTGCACTGATTTTACCGCTGACCCTCATCATCGGCTACGGCCTGCTGCGCTTCTCCAGCACCACCTTTGCTGATCTGCGCGACGTTGTTTTCGCCAAAGTTACCCAGCGCGCCATGCGCCGTGTCAGTCTGGTTGTTTTCGAACATCTGCACGCCTTGTCGCTGCGCTTTCATCTGGATCGCCAGACGGGCGGGATCACACGCGATATCGAGCGTGGCTCCAAAGCCATCTCCAGCCTGGTCGGATTTCTGCTGTTTCGCATCACACCCACCGTACTGGAAATTCTAATGGTGGCGGTCATTCTGTTCATCACATTGGACTGGGTATTCGGACTAATCACGCTGGCGACGCTGGCCGCCTACATCGGCTTCACAGTCACCATCACCGACTGGCGCACCCAGTTTGTACGACGTGCCAACACGCTGGACTCCGAAGCTTACGGGCGAGCCATCGATAGTCTGCTGAACTATGAGACGGTTAAATATTTCGGTAATGAACGCTATGAGGCTGCACGCTACGACAAGAGCCTGGAAGAATGGGAGGAGGTCGCCTTGCAGTCGCAGCGCTCCTTAGGTCTGCTTAATGCCGCACAGGCGGGCACTATCGCCATCGGCGTCACACTTATGTTGATCCGTGCCGCAAACGGCGTAGTGGCAGGCACGCTCACGCTGGGCGACCTGGTGATGGTCAACGCCTATCTATTGCAGATGTTTCAGCCTTTGAGTTTTTTGGGTGTGATGTATCGCCAGATTAAACAATCCGTCACCGACGTTGAGCGTATGTTTACCTTATTGATGCGCCCCAAAGAAGTCGAAGACACACCTGATGCAGGCAAACTTATATTGAATGGTGGTGAAGTTAAATTCGATTGCGTGGGCTTTGCCTACAACACCGACCGTCCTATTTTGCACGATGTCAGTTTTACGATACCGGCCGGTAAAACCGTGGCTGCAGTGGGTTCCAGCGGTGCCGGGAAATCAACTCTGGCACGGTTGCTGTTTAGATTTTATGATGCCAATCAAGGCATTATTTCAATTGATGGTCAGGATATACGCAGCGTCAGTCAGGAAAGTCTGCGCGCGGCTATCGGCGTCGTGCCACAGGATACGGTGTTATTCAACGACAGCATTTACTACAACATCGCTTATGGTCGCCCTGAGGCCACTCGCGAAGAAGTGATCAACGCGGCACGTGCCGCACATATTCTTAACTTCATCGAATCGCTGCCGCAGGGCTGGGATACGGTGGTTGGTGAGCGCGGCCTCAAACTCTCCGGCGGTGAAAAACAACGTGTTGCCATTGCCCGTACGCTACTTAAAAATCCGGCGATACTGATACTCGATGAGGCGACTTCCGCACTCGACACAAAAACCGAAAAGGCCATTCAGTCCGAGCTGCTGGAAATTGCCCGCAGCCGCACTAGCCTTATCATCGCCCATCGGCTCTCCACCGTGGTGGAAGCCGATGAGATCCTGGTGATCGAGGCCGGGCGCATCGTCGAGCGAGGAAGACACACCGAGCTGCTGGCTCAAAACGGGGCGTATGCTCTGATGTGGGCGATGCAACAACAGGCGGATGAAACGGAGTAGGGCCGGGTTGATCCTGCCAACATTATGTTTTTAAAATAAATTGTTCATTAGAAAAAACCGCGTACAGCGGGGAAAACTGCAATGTTTTGTCCTTCTTCGCAGTGTCTTCTTTCGCTGGATTCCTGCCTGCGTCGGAATGACGGTGTTAATGGATAATTTGGGTTTAAATAAGCTTAATCTGGCTCTATGTGATTCGTAGTGGTTAAGTCGCTTTAAATTCAGCTCAATCGTAAGGATCGTAAACCACTAAAACAGTAACAAATGCAACGTTTGTTTTGTTTAGTGACTTTGGTGTACACGAGGGTTAAAGCAGTCTGCAAAAGACTAAACACATAAAATAATGAATACAATCAAATTACTAGAATATTGTAATTTATTTATGGGTGTTTTTAAAAAGCTTGTCTACGAAAGACACAAAAAGCACGAACAGTTCGTATGAGATTTTTTTTGGGTTCTTTTGGTGGAATATTTCAATTTTATTACCCGCTGTATTTCACATAGAGCCCTTAATCTTCTGCCTCTGTAGTGACCCCGCAGCATTTCTTATACTTCCGCTCACTTCCGCACGGGCACTTTTCGCTGCGTCCTATTTTTGGCAGATGACGACGAAGAGATGGATCACTAACGACCCGGCGCACCGGTGCCCATAGGTGATACAGCTCAGCTACACTGGCTGGAACCAGCATTGCCAACTTTTCACGCTGCTCAGGCGTTTCGATCAGCGCCTCCTCCTCCTCAGTCAGATCCTCTGTTCCTAGTAAATAGATGGGGCGCAGTATTTTAAATTTTTCTGGTTCCTCGAATACAGGCTGCCAATCCTGACGCTGAAGATTGATCCCTGTCATAAATCCATAAGCCCACATCTCACCATCCACATATTCCCTCGTACTATCAGGATAGACGGCACTATCGAATATGGGCTCGCAGGCTTCCGGATTTTCCTGAATTGTCATAATCAGGCTGCTCATGTGTCGCATAATCAACCCGGTGATATGCTCGACCTGCGCGTAGTTTGAAAATGCAGTCTCATCATTTTCTGTCGCGCCCCAAACCTTCGGCAACCATACGCTGGCAGGTGGCATGGCGGGTGAGGTGACCAGCGCGGTCAGATATCCATCGAGCCTGTCCGGCATCATCGTTTCATCAGATGTCTCGTCCGACAGCAAAAATTCAGCTAATTCGTCCATTTCCTCATCGGATAGCGGTGACAGGTTATTTTTAGTGGACAATTTTGTTCCTTTGTAAGTATGGGGAAGGAGGGACGTATAGAACAAACCATTTGCCCGGCTCTGCGCTGACGCGGCTGACTTTTGCCGGATTATATAGATTTCAATGGATTAGCGTCTACTCAATCCCTCAAACTTCTGTATTTTGTTGTTCTCTCTCAAAAACCGTCTAAAAGTGCCATTAAATCGATTTCACTCAACTTGCCCACTCGCTACATTCCGACCCGCACTGCAACGTTATATAGCACCGTTAAACCAGCCACGTTTGCAAGCCTCGTATTTATTGGCTTGCAGCATGGTTACTTCTAAAAAACATTGATATTCGCCATATATTTGTTTTTATATAGCCGAAACACCAACTTCAGTAAATTTTATTACTTTTACGAAAAAAGATTTTGTTACCTTTTTCAACCACTTCAACCGGTAAAAGATCACCCCCTGATGATGTAACAAGCCATGCCCGCCCCCCATCTCAACCTTCCCCCGCCATCGAGGGAAGGAGCGGACGAACGCTGAAGCGAGTTTCACGTTAGGGTGGCCGTCTTCGGATCATAGACTACGTGGAGAGCATCCAACGCGCCTTAAATCCGTCCATATCCACCAAAAAACCTTTAAAACCTCCTCAATCGATTTCACCAAACCTTCCACCTCCTGGTATTCCTATCATCGTTTAAACGCGTTAAAGCGCGTTTAAATAGGTCGCAACTGGAAGCCCCGTGCTTATTGACTTGCAGGGTAGTAGTTTTCTAAATATCCGATAAATTCACAATTTTTCTTCATTTTGTAGAATTTTGTGTAAAAAAAGGGCCACAAGATATCGTGGCCCTTTTTAGTCAATCAGAAAATTTAACTTCTCTGAGTCTGATTATTACACATCCAGATTTTTAGCACCCAAAGCATTTTTCTCGATGAACGCGCGGCGAGGTTCAACCAGATCGCCCATCAGTGTCGTGAAGACTTCATCGGCTGCAATTGTGTCCTCAATACGAACTTTCAGCAAAATGCGATTTTTCACAAACATTGTGGTTTCCCACAATTGTTCCGGATTCATTTCACCCAGTCCTTTGTAACGCTGTATGCTTAAACCGCGTTTTGCTTCTTCCAGCAACCACTCAATCGCTTGCTTGAAACTGGACACGCCGCGCTTTTGCTCGCCACGCGACACAAATGCGGTCGGACTCATCAATCCTTCCAGTGCATCAGCTGTCTGACGGATTTGTTTATAATCGCCACCATGAAGAAAATCTCTGTCCAGATAACTGATCGAGTAATTACCAAAATACAGTTTTTCCAGACGCAAACGCAATTCGCCCTGTTCATCATTTTCAACTAGAACTTTAATTACGCCACCGCTTGCAGCTTCCAGCAATTGCGCACTCTGTTCTGCTTTCTCAGCATTTTCCAACGAGAGTGTCGGCAGAATCAACAAGGCATGACTGGCTTCCGGCGCGATGAAATGCGTCAATCTGTCGATTACTGCTTCCGCCAGAAAATATTGCTTTGCTATCAATCCCAGTGCTTCACCCTGTATCGGTGTTGCATCCAGTGAAGCGAACAGCGACGCATCTTTAAGTGCATTTCCTAATAGATAGCTTTTCATCTCCAGATCATCTTTGAGATAACGCTCTTCACGACCTTGCTTGATTTTATAAAGTGGCGGTTGTGCGATGTAAATATGACCGCGTTCGACCAATTCCGGCATCTGACGATAGAAGAAGGTCAGCAACAAGGTACGGATGTGAGAACCGTCCACGTCCGCATCGGTCATGATAATGATGCGGTGATAACGCAGTTTATCGGGGTTGTATTCGTCTTTACCGATTCCTGTTCCCAGTACAGTAATTAGCGTAGCTATTTCCTGGGAACTGATAAGCTTCTCAAATCTAGCTTTTTCGACGTTAAGAATCTTACCCTTTAGCGGCAAAATCGCTTGGAATTTACGGTCACGACCTTGCTTGGCTGACCCTCCCGCAGAATCCCCCTCGACCAGATATAGCTCAGACAGTGCAGGGTCTTTCTCCTGACAGTCGGCCAATTTACCCGGCAAGCCCATTCCGTCTAGCACACCCTTACGGCGGGTTAAATCACGCGCTTTGCGCGCCGCTTCACGGGCACGGGCCGCTTCAATAATCTTGCCGACAATGATTTTCGCATCGTTTGGCTTTTCCAGCAGAAACGCACTCATCTGTTGGCCGATCAATTCTTCAATCACGGGGCGAACTTCAGAGGAAACCAGTTTATCTTTGGTTTGTGAGGAAAACTTTGGGTCAGGTAACTTAACTGACAACACAGCAGTCAATCCTTCGCGCATATCATCGCCCGTTGGTTCGACTTTGGCTTTCTTCGCCAGTTGTTCGGTTTCAATGTAATGGTTTAGAGTGCGCGTCATCGCCGCACGCATTGCGGTCAAGTGAGTTCCACCATCCCGCTGCGGAATGTTGTTGGTAAAACACTGTACGTTTTCCTGATAGCTATCGTTCCACTGCATGGCAATTTCAGCTGTCATGCCGTCTTTTTCACCGATTGCATGGAATACGGTAGGATGCAACGCGGTCTTGTTCCGGTTCATATACTGAACAAAACCCTTAATTCCTCCGGTAAAAGAGAAGTTTTCTTCCTTACCGTTGCGGTGATCAATCAGCGCAATTTTTACGCCGTTGTTCAGAAAAGACAATTCGCGCAGACGCTTGGCGAGAATATCGAAGTGAAATTCGATCACACCAAAAGTTTCTGTCGCTGCCAGGAAGTGAACCAGCGTACCTTTCTTTTTCGAGTCTCCAACCACCCTGAGCGCTTCTACCGGATCACCATGACGGAACTCCATGAAGTGTTCCTTACCATCACGGTAGATCGTCAGCTTCAACCATTCCGATAAAGCATTGACCACAGAAACGCCGACGCCATGCAAACCACCTGAAACTTTGTACGAGTTGCTGTCAAATTTTCCGCCCGCGTGAAGGATAGTCATAATCACTTCAGCGGCAGAACGACCTTCTTCCTTGTGAATATCAGTTGGAATGCCGCGACCGTTATCGCTCACGCTGATTGAATTATCGGCGTGGATGATGACATTGATTTCATTGCAATGTCCGGCTAGCGCCTCATCCACCGCATTATCAACCGCTTCGAAAACCATGTGGTGCAAACCAGTACCGTCGTTCGTGTCCCCGATGTACATACCCGGACGTTTACGGACTGCCTCCAGGCCTTTTAACACCTTGATGCTACTGGAATCATATTCACTCATTGGTTTCTTTCTCGTTCTGAAATTGTTTCACGTGAAACATTTGTTCTTTGAAATATTACTTGCAACTTAAATACGCATCGGCATAACAACATAACGGAATTCCAAATCTTCAGGTGAAGAAATTAGAATACTACTGTTGGGGTTGCCGAATGAAAAAATGGCAGTGTCACTGTGTATGCTGGAAAGACCATCCAGCAGATAATTCACATTAAAACCGATGTCGATAGCCTCACCGTGATAATCAGTCTCGATTTCAACCTGAGCTTCTTCCTGTTCACTGTTATTACTGATAATACATAGATTCTTTTCAGTCAATACAAAACGTACACCTCTGAATTTCTCATTAGACAAAATCGCGGCACGCTGTAAAGCCTGTTGAACCAACAAGCGATTAATCGCCAGGTGATTGGTATAATTTGGTATAACTCTTTGATAATCAGGAAACTTTCCTTCAATCAACTTGGTAATAAGCTGTAAATCTGAAAAACTAGCTTTGAGTTGTTGGCTAGAAAATTCAATTTCTATGATTTCGTCCTCATCGTCAGAAAGCAATTTTGAAAGTTCAACGATCGCCTTGCGGGGAACAATAACTTCCGTTTTTTCAAAATTACCGTCTATCACAACAGAGTTATACGCTAAACGGTGACCGTCCGTTGCAACGGCTCGCAACTTATCACTTTCGATTACAAAAAGCACACCATTCAGATAATAACGCACATCTTGCTGAGCCATTGCATTTTGAATAGTACCTAACAATTTTTTAAGCACAGTTTGACTCATTTTAAATGAATGAGATTCCGCCAACAAATTATTGAGCTTAGGAAAATCAATTGCAGGCAATGACTGAAGATTAAACCGGCTCTTATTTGATTTGATCTGAGCCCGACTTTCCTTCACCTCAATGGAAACCTTGGACTGATCAGGAAGAATGCGCAAAATTTCTTGCAACTTCTTTCCGCCTACGGTGATTGCCGAATTTGCAGAATCATCATCAACAGTTGCAATGGTAGTAGTTATTTGGATTTCAAGGTCGGTTGATGTGAAACGAATCTTATTAAATTCCTTTTCAATCAATATATTAGCCAATATAGGCATAGTTTGCTTACGTTCGACTATTCCAACAACAAGCTGAAGCGGCTTTAACAGAGCTTCCTTCTCTATCTTTTCAATAAACATATATAAATACCTAATAAGACTAATAATGTCTTCAAATAAAGTGAGTAACTATTAAAAAATGATTTAAAACAATATCTTAGCTAATAAATTAGCGTGTTGGCAATTCATGTACTAAATACCGCATCAATGTGTATAAGTTTCTCATTAAAAATAAAAAGTAAATTACTAACAATTTATACACAGCAAATTAACAACTATAAAAACGATAGATTTCTAGGTCAGCATGACAAATTACAAGCTTAAATATTTTAAAAAATAAAAAACAGTTTGATAGTAAAAAATTGTAAATCAAAAAATACTTAAAACTGGAAATGTGGAGCACTTATCTA
>CAISHO010000008.1 GCA_903885165.1 uncultured Nitrosomonadales bacterium
GAGATAGCAGGAAGTGACTGGAGTTCAGACGTGTGCTCTTCCGATCTCCAACTTGGTCAATTTCAATTGAGAAGCTTAAAAATGAAAAAATTCTTAGTGAATATAATAAATTAAAAAATACTTAAAACTGGAAATGTGGAGCACTTATCTAATACTAATAAAACTATATATAAAGCTAATAATCATAATAAAGCTGAAAGAAACTGTTGATTACTTTAATATTTTGTTAAAATACATAGTGTTATCACGAAAAAATGACTGTGCTTAATAAGTGGATTAATACTTCCTCATATGTGGATATAAAAATGGAAGTCTAAAAAAAAGGAAAACACCAACATTTTATGCACAGCTTACACACAGTTTTATCCAGTTAGAGTCTGAATTAGTATTTTGTAATCCGCATCAATGGTTGAATCGGTCGATCTTAACTCCACTACTGTTTTGCAGGCATGTATTACGGTCGAATGATCCTTGCCTCCAAAAGCATTGCCAATCTCAGGCAGACTCATGGTGGTCAACTCCCGTGCAAGACTCATGGAAATCTGTCTGGGCCGGGTGATGTTTCGAGTGCGTTTCTTGGATAACAGGTCAACCAGCTTGATGCGGAAATAGTCTGCAACGGTTTTCTGGATATTTTCTATCGAGATTTGTCGGCTTTGCGCGACCAGAATATCCTTGAGGGCTTCCTTGGCCGTATCGACGGAGATGATGCGTTTATGGAATTTGGAATAAGCTTCGACACGTTTGAGTGCGCCTTCCAGTTCCCGTACATTGGAATTAACATGCTTTGCGATGAAGAAAGCGACAGCGTCATTGAGTGAATAACCGCTCAAGGTTGCTTTCTTGAGCAAAATCGCCACGCGCATTTCCAGCTCAGGCGGTTCTATACCGATGGTGAGTCCCCAGCCGAAGCGGGAAACCAAACGACTTTCCAGGCCGGTCAACTCTTTAGGGAAGGTATCACTGGTCAGAATGACCTGCTTATGGGAATCGACTAAGGTATTGAAGGCATAGAAAAATTCTTCCTGCGTCTTAGCTTTACCGGCAAAAAATTGAATATCGTCGATGAGCAGTACATCGAGGGAATGATAATACTGTTTAAATTCTTCAAATTTATTGGTCTGATAGGCGCGAACCACGTCTGCGACATAACGTTCGGCATGCATATAGCAAACCTTGGCCTGTGGACGGTTCAAAATAATTTGATTACCGATCGCTTGAGTAAGATGCGTTTTACCTAAACCAACGCCACCGTAGATGAACAAGGGATTGTAGGAATCCCCTGGTAATTCAGCAACTTGAGTCGCAGCAGCAAAGGCTAATTGATTCGCTTTGCCGATAACGAAATTATCAAAGGTCAGATTAGGATTAAGCTTACCGTAGCCACGGAAGGACGTATCGATCTTAGGCTTCGTCTCGACAACGATTTTTTTTCTTTCTGCAACAGGCTCAGCAGGCGCAGGGGAATTGTTAGCCGATGCTTCTGCCACCCGGAACTCAAATTGAGGCGCAACAGGGTAAGCGGCTTTTGCTAGCCGGTTGATTTCCTGAAAAAATCTATCTTGTACGACTTTCAGGGTGAAAGTGTTTGGTGCTGTTAAAATCAGGCAGGAATGTTCACTGGATATTTTAAGTGGTTTAATCCATGAATTAAATTGTTGGGGCGGGAGACTCTTCTCGAATGAGAGCAGGCATGAATCCCAGAAGCTAAGTTCTTGCATATAAACCTAAAATGTACCTGCAAAACAGCAGTAGATTCAATTGATTATACAGGTCATCAACAATCTTATCCACAGGCAAAAATGTAAATTTATCTTGACAGAACACAGCTAACCTATTGTAATACCGCGTTTTACGACTTCCCAAGGACAATTCAGAATGAAACGCACATACCAACCTTCAGTTACGAAGAGAAAACGCACCCACGGTTTCTTAGTTCGCATGAAAACACGCGGCGGCAGAGCAGTAATCCGCGCACGTCGTGCCAAGGGCCGTGCAAGACTCGCTGTGTAAGCATCAAAATAGCTTTGCAGCTGCGCAGCGGATTCCGCGCAGCGAAGGCTATGCTAAATGTCTGAAATCACCCGTGATGTCAGACAAATATTTCAAGCTTTTTTTAGTGGCTAATCAACTGAAAGAAGCGAGGCTGGGTATCGTCGTTGCCAAAAGGTATTTGCCGAAATCGGTAGATCGAAACCAGACAAAAAGAGCAATTCGGGAATTGTTTCGTAACCACGAGATCAAGCATTACAGCATCGATTTGGTGGTAATGGTCCGAAACACGGATCGTTCAGACAAACGTGTCATTCAAGATGGTTTGAGTAAACTTTTCAGTCGGGTAGCAATGCGATGCGCAGAATCCTCATAAAATTGATACATACATATCAGTATCTGATCAGTCCGCTCAGTCCACCGACATGTCGCTTCATTCCAACTTGTTCACATTACGCATGTGACGCATTATCTAAACATGGCCTGTTGACAGGTTTATGGTTGAGTTTAAAGCGCATCGCACGCTGTAACCCCTGGAATCCGGGCGGTTATGATCCTGCACCATAATTACATAAAAATACTATCATGGACTTCCAGAGACTCTTCCTGTTTGTAATATTTTCATTCTCATTGATTATGGTTTGGGATGGCTGGCAACGTTATCAGCATCCGGAATTAGAAAAACCTGTTGCTGCAATTAAATCGGATCTTCCAGCGGCTGCGACAGTAACGGCGGGCGCTGCCCAGACTGCGAACATTCAGCAGGTGACCCGACTTGAAACCGGCAAGATCATCAAGGTTAAAACAGATTTTCTGGAAGCTGAAATCAACACGGTAGGCGGAGATATTCAGCATCTGGATTTCATGAAACATCCTGATGGTCAGGACAAAACGAAAAACTTCGTCCTTTTCGAAAAGGGTAACGGGACACGTAATTATGTCGCTCAGACGGGTTTGCTGGGTGCGGGTATGCCCAATCACACCAGTGTATTTAGCAGCGAACAAGACAGTTATGAGTTGGTCGCGAATGCAGAGCAGCTTCAGGTTCGTTTATTTGCCGAAGGAGCAGCCGGTGTTAAGGTTATCAAGTTGCTGACTTTTCATCGTGGAAGCTATGTTATTGATATTTCATATGAAATTCAAAACGATAGCGCGGCTCAGATCAGTAATACTTCTGCCTATTTCCAGTTTACGCGAGATGAAGTTACACCAGCCGGCGGTTCTAAGATGGTGCCGACTTATACCGGTGCTGCGGTTTATACCGAAAAGGAGAAGTTCCAAAAGGTCAGTTTCTCCGATATAGACAAGGCTAAGGTTAATTATCCAAAAGAATCTGATAACGGTTGGATAGGGATGCTGCAACACTATTTCGTTGCAGCCTGGATTCCTAAAGATAAAACCCAACGCGAATTTTTCACCCGTAAATTAGAAAGCGGTTTATACACAGCCGGTCTGGTATTGCCTGTACCAGCAATCGCTGTGGGACAAAAATCAGTGATCAGCGTGCCGCTTTATGCGGGTCCAACGGAGTCCAACCTCAATAGTATTGCGCCCGGATTGGGTTTGACAGTGGATTACGGCTGGCTGACCATTTTGGCAACGCCGATATTTTGGATGCTGACTTTCCTGCACGGCATTGTGCAAAACTGGGGGGTCGCGATTATCGTCCTTACCCTGTTGATTAAATTACTATTTTTCCCGTTGTCTGCGGCGAGTTACCGCTCGATGGGCAAGATGCGCCAGGTAGCGCCTAAGCTGGAAAAATTGAAGGTGCAATATGCAGATGACCGCGAGCGTTTGAATCGCGCCATGATGGAATTGTACAAGACCGAGAAAATCAATCCGCTGGGTGGCTGTCTGCCGGTGGTTATTCAAATTCCAGTGTTCATCGCGCTGTACTGGTCAATTCTGGCCAGCGTAGAAATGCGTTATTCACCCTTTGTTGGCTGGATTACCGACCTGTCAGCAGCGGATCCTTACTACATTCTTCCTCTGATCATGGGCATCAGTATGTTCATTCAATCCAAGCTGAATCCGGTTCCGCCGGATCCTATGCAGGCGCAGATCATGAAGATTATGCCGATCGCGTTCAGCGTGGTGTTCTTCTTCTTCCCGGCAGGTCTGGTGTTGTACTCTATCGTCAACAACGTGTTGTCAATCACGCAACAGTGGTATATCACCAAGAACTTGAAGGTTGAGGGTGTTCCAGCAAAAGTCTGACACGATTGCCGCCGTCGCTACCGCACAAGGTCGTGGTGGCGTCGGGGTGGTGCGGATTTCAGGTAGCGGCATCGCCGCTGTCGCGAATGCTGTACTGGGAAAATTACCGGTTCCGCGCCATGCGACTTTCGGGGATTTTCTCGATGAAAACGGGGAAGCGATCGATCAGGGTATTGCCCTGTATTTTCCCGGCCCCCATTCCTATACAGGCGAAGATGTACTGGAACTGCAGGGACATGGTGGCACCGCTATCTTGCATCTGTTGCTGCAGCGCTGTCTGAGTCTGAATGTCCGATTGGCGGAGCCGGGCGAATTTACCCGTCGCGCCTTTTTAAACGACAAGATTGATCTGGCCCAGGCGGAGAGCGTCGCGGATCTGATCGAAGCGACTACCACCGAAGCGGCGCGCAGCGCGATGCGCTCTTTGCACGGCGAATTTTCTGCCATTATCCACACGCTAGTCGATGAGCTGATTACTTTGCGCATGCTGGTGGAAGCCATGCTGGACTTTCCTGAAGAAGACATCGAAGTGGTGGATACCACGCTGCGCGATCAGCTCTTGCACAATATTCAGATTAAATTGCAGCAGACTTTATTGAGCGCAAAACAGGGTAGTTTGCTGCGTGAAGGAGCGCATATCGCGTTAGTCGGCAGACCGAATGTAGGTAAATCCAGTCTGTTGAACCGTTTATCCGGTGAAGAAGTCGCGCTGGTCAGCGATGTACCGGGTACTACTCGCGACGTGATACGTCAGGCGATACAAATTCGCGGTGTGCCGCTGCACATCATGGATACGGCAGGCCTGCGCAGTTCGGAAGACGAAGTCGAAAACATGGGCATGGCCCGAACTCATCAGACTCTGCAACGAGCGGATCTGATATTGCTATTGCTCGATGGTAGCGCTGGTCTGAGCGTAAAAGACGAGGAAATATTAGCGTCCTTCCCTGCCGATATTCCACATCTACTGGTTTACAACAAGGCGGATTTGCTCGGCGAGAAGAATTTGGCACTGCGTTCCGATGCAATCAGCATTTCGGCTAAAACCGGAACGGGTATCGAGGAATTGCGTGAGCGTATGCTCAAACTAATCGGCTGGCAAAATCAGGAAAGCGGAGCATTTATTGCCCGCGAACGTCATCTCAAAGCACTGAATTTGGCGCAATCACACCTGATTAATGCTACCGAGGTACTGAATCATCCCGAGTTGTTCGCGGAGGAGTTGCGCCTGACGCAGCACGAACTGAACTGCATCACCGGCAAGTTCACAGCTGACAATCTGCTGGGTGAAATATTTAGCCGATTCTGTATCGGCAAATAGATTATTTGTCGTCGCATTCTATCGGCTTTATCAGCTGATTTCAGAATGCGGCTGGTCTATTGTATGATGCGCGACCTTTTCTAATCTGTGGCGACATGAAATTCTCAGAAGTATTCGACGTAATTGTGGTGGGTGGCGGGCATGCCGGGACTGAGGCTGCGCTGGCCAGCGCGCGCTCGGGCTGTAAAACATTGCTGCTTTCCCACAATATCGAGACACTCGGGCAAATGTCCTGTAATCCGTCGATAGGCGGTATCGGTAAAGGACATCTGGTCAAAGAAGTCGATGCCCTGGGCGGTGCGATGGCACATGCGACCGACATCGGCGGTATCCAATTCCGCATCTTGAATTCCAGTAAAGGATATGCGGTGCGCGCGACCCGTGCACAGGCCGATCGCATGTTGTACAAGCAGGCTATCCGCACCATGTTGGAAAATCAGCCTAACCTGTGGTTGTTTCAACAGGCGGTGGATGATTTGTTGGTCGAACAGGATAAGGTTGTCGGTGTCGTCACGCAACTGGGATTGCGCTTTAGCGCGAAGACTGTCGTGTTGACCGCTGGTACATTTTTGGCCGGGCTAATTCACGTCGGTCAGGCAAATTATCAGGCGGGCAGGGCGGGGGATCCTCCGTCGTTGAGTCTGGCGCATCGGTTGCGCGAACTGCAATTGCCGGTGGGCCGGTTGAAAACGGGTACACCGCCGCGCATCGATGGGCGAACGATCGATTATTCGGTGTTGCAGGAGCAGCCGGGTGACGATCCTGTGCCGGTATTTTCCTTTATGGGCAACGCGGCGCAGCATCCGAAGCAAATGCCCTGCTGGATTACCGAAACCAGTGAGCGCACCCATGAGATTATTCGTGGAGGATTAGACCGCTCACCCTTGTTTACCGGAGTTATCGAAGGTGTCGGTCCGCGCTACTGCCCGTCTATAGAAGACAAGATTACGCGTTTTGCAGGGAAGACATCTCATCAGATTTTCCTGGAACCTGAAGGTCTGACCACCCATGAAATTTACCCGAACGGCATTTCCACCAGTTTGCCGTTTGACGTTCAGGTCGAATTAGTCAGATCAATCAAAGGGTTGGAAAACGCACATATTTTGCGCCCGGGCTATGCGATTGAATATGATTACTTCAATCCTTGCGGCCTGAAGAGTTCGCTGGAAAGTAAGGCGATCAAGGGATTGTTTTTTGCCGGACAAATCAACGGCACGACCGGATATGAAGAAGCCGCAGCGCAAGGCTTGCTGGCCGGACTGAACGCCTCGCTGCAAGTTCGCGAAATGGATGCCTGGTGTCCGCGCCGCGATGAGGCTTACATGGGCGTGATGGTCGATGACCTGATTACTCAGGGTGTCATTGAGCCGTATCGCATGTTCACCAGTCGTGCAGAGTATCGTTTGCAGTTGCGTGAAGACAATGCGGATATCCGATTGACCGAGATTGGACGTCAGTTGGGAATTGTCGACGATGTGCGCTGGCAGGCATTTGAGAAGAAGCGTGAGTCTATCGCATTGGAGCAGCAACGACTGCGCAGCACCTGGGTGAATCCGCGCAGCTTGCCGGCTGAGGACGCACAGCGCGTGCTGGGCAAAAATATCGAGCGCGAATATTCGCTGCATGAATTGCTGCTGCGCCCGGATGTGAATTATGCGAGTTTGATGACGCTGACAGGTGCAGGCGTTGCGGTGGAAGATGAAAAAGTCTCTGAGCAGGTTGAAATTCAAGCCAAATATCAGGGTTACATCGACAGGCAGCACGAAGAAATCAAGGGTAGTCTGAAGAATGAGGCGCTGCAACTGCCGGATAATCTGGATTATCGTGAAGTGCGAGGGTTATCCACAGAAGCTGGGCAGAAGTTAAATTTACATAAACCCGAAACGATAGGGCAGGCCGCACGTATCTCAGGAATAACACCGGCCTCCATTTCGCTGTTGCTGGTTCATTTGAAGCGCGGCTTTAAAGATAGCAAAGCAACGACATGAATGAAGAATTGCAACAAGGAATAAAACAACTGGGACTGTCCATCGATGATGCGACACAGAAAAAGCTGCTCACTTATCTTGCACTGCTGGTCAAATGGAACAAGGTGTTTAACTTGACGGCGATTCGCGATCCAAAGCAGATGGTCAGTCATCATCTGCTCGATAGTCTGGCGGTGTTGCCGCATATAGGCGCGGGGCGCTGGCTGGATGTCGGATGTGGCGCGGGATTGCCCGGTGTGGTCATGGCGATCGTTCGCCCCGATCTGAAGATGACGATGCTGGATAGCAACAGCAAGAAGACCGGATTCGTGCAACAGGCGATCATCGAGTTAGGTTTGCAGAACGCGCAGGTGAAATGCGCGAGGGTGGAAGATTTACAAATCAGCGAGAAATTCGACGGCATTATTTCCCGTGCATTCACCGAGTTGGGTGATTTTTTACGAATTACGCGACACCTGATTTCACCTGCAGGACGCTGGGTTGCAATGAAAGGTCTGGCCGAACAGGAATTACCCGGTGTGCCGGTAGATTGTAAGATTGAAAGTGTCATTAAGTTAGCGGTGCCGGGATTGAATGCGGCGCGCAGTTTGGTTATTGCAACACCCACAGGAGCGTTGCCACAGTGACTAAAATAATGGCTATCACCAACCAGAAGGGCGGTGTCGGCAAAACTACGACCACCGTGAATCTGGCCGCCAGTCTGGCTGCCGCGAAACAGCGCGTGCTGCTGATCGATCTGGACCCGCAGGGCAATGCGACCATGGGGAGCGGCATTGAGAAGCGCGACCTAGAAGTCACGGTTTATCACGTGTTGCTGGGTACGAAGACCATCGCCGAGGCGCTGAAGCGGTCCGAAGTCGGCAAATACGATGTGTTGCCGACCAATCGCGATCTGGCGGGAGCAGAGGTGGAGATGGTCGATCTGGCAAATCGCGAAACGCGATTGAGAGATGCCCTGAAACTTGTCTCAGACCAGTATGATTACGTGCTGATCGATTGTCCGCCTGCACTTAATTTATTGACTTTAAATGGATTATGCGCAGCC
>CAISHO010000009.1 GCA_903885165.1 uncultured Nitrosomonadales bacterium
CTAGCGGGTCATCCGATGATATTTCACGCGCTCAGCACCTTGTGCGCCTGTCCTTTGATTTCTACCGTGTTCGTGGTGCTCTCGCCTGAAGACACGCTGTTTCACAACTACGATTGGTCGCAGTTCGGCGATAAATTGCAGACGCTGTACTGCGGCGGCGCGACGCGCGCAGACACGGTGTTGAACGGCGTGCTGGCGGCGGAACTGGAGCCGGACGACTGGGTGCTGGTGCACGATGCGGCGCGGCCATGTCTCGGCGATGCGCACTTATTGAAATTAATCAAAGAGTTGCAAGATGATCGAGTGGGCGGAATTCTGGCGGTGCCGGTTGCCGATACCTTAAAACGTTCAGATGCTGATCAGCGCATACAGAAAACCGAGAACCGCGAGCGGTTATGGCAGGCGCAGACGCCGCAGATGTTCCGTGCCGGATTGCTGGCTCACGCCTTGCAACAGTGCAAGGCCGTGACGGATGAGGCTTCGGCGATAGAAGCGTTGGGACTGTCGCCCAAACTGGTGGCGGGAGACTCGAGTAATTTTAAAGTCACTTATCCGCAGGATTTAAGACTGGCGGAACTATTGTTAAAGGAAAAAACATGCGTATAGGTCAGGGTTTCGATGTGCATCAACTGGTTGAAGGACGGCGACTGATTATCGGCGGAGTGGATATTCCGTATGAAAAGGGTTTGCTCGGCCATTCCGATGCGGATGTATTGCTGCATGCGATCTGCGATGCGCTCTTGGGCGCAGCAGCCTTAGGCGATATAGGCCGGCAATTTTCCGACACTGAAGCGCAATTCAAGAATATCGACAGCCGGATTTTGTTGCGCCAGACGCTGCATCTGGTGCGCGAGCAAGGCTACCGCGTGGGCAATGTGGATGCCACCATCATCGCCCAGACACCCAAGATGGCGCCGCATATTTCGCAAATGGTTGAACACATCGCCGCCGATCTGCGCATCGAGAAGAGTGCGGTAAATGTGAAGGCGACCACCACCGAAAAGCTGGGTTATACCGGACGTGGTGAAGGCATTGCGGCGCAGGCGGTAGTTTTATTGCTGGCGGATCAATGAAAATACTGGCACTGGAAACATCCACTGAATACTGCTCGGTTGCGCTCTGGCAAAGCTGCGCGGCGGGGCAAGGTACTGCTGCCGGTCAGGATGGCGTGACCACGCAGCATTTCGAACTGGTCGGGCAGAAACATTCCGAACTGCTGATCGCGATGGTGGCGGCCCTGTTGCAGGAGACTGGATTTAAGATCGGCGACATGGACGGCATTGCTTATGGTTCAGGTCCCGGTTCCTTTACCGGCGTGCGTATCGCCTGTGGTGCGACGCAAGGGCTGGCGCTGGGTGCGGGATTAAACGTATCCGGTATCTGTACCTTGCAGGCGCTGGCGCAGGGCGCAGGTCGGCCTCGCGTGATCGCGGCATTGGATGCGCGCATGGGCGAGATCTATTGCGCCGCCTACGAAAAGTCGGGTGATGACTGGGTGACGGTTTTCGAGCCTTGCCTGTGCAAACCGGAAGACGCTCCGCAAGTGTCGGGTGAAGGGTGGTTTGGCGCGGGCAGCGGATTTACCGCTTTCGCGGAAGCTTTGTCTTCGCGTTATGCAGGCCAGTTGGCAGGTACGGATGGCGCTGCTGTGCCGCAAGCCGCATTTATTGCTGAACTGGGCGCAGCTCAGTTCGCTCGCGGGCTCAGCGTCGATGCTGCGCTCGCTCAGCCTTTTTATCTGCGCGACAAGGTGGCGTTCAAAACTGCCGAGCGCGAGCAGATCGCCTTAGAAAAATCATTATTAATCAATAAATAATGAGAGCAATGACTTTGGCGGATGTGGACGCCGTGCTGAGTATTGAGCAAGCGGTGCAAATTTATCCGTGGTCGCGCGGAAATTTTACCGATGCGCTGGATAGCGGCTATCTGTGTTTCGTGGCAGAAGTTGCCGGTGAAATCGCAGGCTATGCGGTGCTGATGCCGGGCGTGGGGGAGGCGGAATTGCTCAATATCGGGGTTGCGGCCTCGCATCAGCGACAAGGTATGGGTGGCGGAATGTTGTCTGCCTTGTGCAAAATTGCCACGGATAAACAACTGTATCGTCTGTTTCTCGAAGTTCGTGCGTCCAATCTGGCAGCGCTCACCCTGTACCGTCGTGCGGGGTTTGAACAGGTAGGTGTGCGGCGCGGTTATTATCGCGATGCACAGGGTAGCGAAGATGCGCTGGTGATGGCGTGTGAATTATCAGGTAAATCAAATGGATAGTCGTGAGGCGATGCTGCGCGAATTAAATCTCTACCCGATGTGGGTGAGGCGGGAGCTGCCGGCGCAGGAAAAGGTAGCGGAAGTGGTTGCCGTTGAGGATGTCATCGCAGCATCTGTGCAGGAATCTGTGTCAGAAGTTATCGCCGTGCATCATGTTCCACCAGTGACTGAAGTCGTTGCTCTGCCGGAAATAAGTTTGGCAGTCGTGCCAGAAGCGATGCCTGATGTCATGCGGCCTGAAGATATTCAAGCCGCTATGCCGGATCTGGAATTACCTTTCTTTGAAGAATGCGACGAGTCGCACTCGGCCCCCAATTCGCTCGAAAATTTTGCGGCAGCAATGCATTCCAGCGGTGTGCTGGCAAGTTTGGACTGGCCTGAACTCAAACAGCGGGTGTCTGGCTGCCATCGCTGTGATTTGCGCGAGGGCTGTACCCAGACTGTGTTTGGTGTCGGCTGCGAACAGGCGGACTGGATGTTGGTCGGTGAGGCGCCGGGGTTAGAGGAAGATGCCGCCGCTGAACCGTTTGTCGGTCACGCGGGGCGCTTGCTCGACAATATGCTGCTGGCGATCAAGTTAAAACGCAGCGAGACCTATATTGCCAATGTGATCAAGTGCCGTCCGGAAGACGATCGGCATCCGCATGTCGGTGAGATTTCATCCTGTTTACCGTATTTGCAACGGCAGATCGGACTGGTGCAACCGAAGCTTATCGTGGCGCTGGGCAAGACTGCCGCGACCGCGTTGCTGGGGACGGATGCGACCATCGCCAGTCTGCGCGGCACGGTGCATGACTACAAGGGGATTCCGCTGATTGTGACCTATCATCCGGCTTATTTGCTGCGCAGCCCGATGGAAAAGGCCAAAGCCTGGCAGGATTTATGTCTGGCGGTGAAAACGATGCAAGGGTTGACCGTTTAGGCAGGGGTTGCTCGTAACGTCTAGATTTTCCCGTTGTCCTGATCGTGGCCGTGGCGTCGATACAGCGCGGTCATGATGCCGGAAAGCATCAGGCCGAACACCAGTATGATGATGTAGATGCTAAAGTCCAGTTTCTGCATCACGGCATACAGGCCTAGCATCGCAAAGATGCTCAGGTTTTCATTGAAATTCTGCACTGCGATCGAACTGCCCGCACCCATCAACAAGTGGCCGCGATGCTGCAACAGGGCATTCATGGGTACGACGAAATAGCCGCCCATTGCGCCGATCACGATCAGCAGCCAGATCGCCAGCGTGCTGTTGGTAACCGGGATCATGATCAGCACCACTAGTCCCATTGCGACGCCAATCGGCAATACTTTGACGGATTGTTCCAGTTTGACGAAGCGTGCAGCCAGTATCGAACCGATGGCGATGCCCACTGCGACCCACGCCGTCAACATCGCGGCGTGTGCCATGTCGTAGTGCAGCGCAACGGCCGCCCATCCCAGTACGATCAGACGCAAGGTGGCGCCGGTACCCCAAAACAGTGTCGTCACACCCAGAGATACCTGACCTAGCGGGTCTTTCCACAGCAATTTCTGGTTATGCCAAAATTCAGAGAGCAAAAAGGCCGGACTATGGCTGAGCGGTTTGTGATCCAGCGCTACGCGCGGGATATACAGATTGAACAGAGCAGCCAGACCGTAGACGACGACGATAATGGCGATGGCCAGTTCCGCCGAGGTGTCGATTCCGGTGTCAATGAACGGTATATCCCACCATAGCAACATGGGGCCGCCTATCTTGGGGCTGATCAGCACGCCGCCGACCACCGCGCCTAGCACGATGGCGGCAACCGTTAATCCTTCCATCCAGCTGTTGGCCAGCACCAGTTTGTCAGGCGGCAGATATTCGGTCAGTATGCCGTATTTGGCCGGTGAATAGGCAGCAGCCCCTAAGCCGACCAGACCGTAAGCGATCAGGGGATTGACGCCGAATAACATGGCGATACAGCCTAAAATCTTGATATTGTTGCTGACAAACATGACGCGCCCTTTGGGCAGCGAATCGGCGAAGGCGCCAACGAACGGGGCTAACACGATATAGGAAAATATAAATGCCTCCTGCAATACTGGAGTGTGCCAGGCAGGCGAGTTTAAGTCCTTGAGCAGAGCAATAGCGGCGAACAACAACGCATTGTCGGCGAGCGCGGAGGTGAACTGCGCAGCGAGTATGATGTAGAAGCCGAGTTTCATTCAACGTGGTTGTTTTTAATGAGGGCGTTTTATATCACGAAAGCATTGCCCCTGCTATCATTACGTACTCCTATGACCTGAGAACCTACGATTCATGCCGCGTCCCATACAAGCTTACATCGATCAGAATGCGCTGGAGAATAATTTGCATGTCGCAAGACGTGCTACGCGCTCGCGCATCATGGCGGTGATCAAGGCGAATGGTTACGGACATGGTCTGTTGCGCGTGGCCGAAGC
>CAISHO010000010.1 GCA_903885165.1 uncultured Nitrosomonadales bacterium
GAAGCGATTGCCAAACAATTGGGTGGCATGGAAGTGATCGCTGAAGTGCTGCCGCAGGACAAGGATCGCGTGATCCAGCAGTTGCAACAGCGTGGCGAATGCGTGGCAATGGTAGGCGACGGGGTCAACGATGCGCCGGCCCTGATACGCGCCGATGTAGGTATTGCTTTAGGTTCTGGTACGGATGTGTCGGTCGAGAGCGCGGACATCGTGCTGATGCGTAATGAACTCGATAAGGTACGCTTAGCCACCTTGCTGTCGCGCCGCACGCTGCTCACGATTAAACAGAATATTGGATTGTCGTTCGTGTATAACAGCATCATGGTGCCGTTAGCCATTATGGGGCACGTGACCCCACTGGTCGCGGCCATCACCATGCCGGTCAGTTCGCTGCTGGTCATCGGCAATGCCGCTCGCATCCGCAACTTATTTAAGGAATAGTCACAATGGAAGTAATCTACAGTTTGATCCCGGGTATGACTTTCTTTGGTCTGGTATTCGTGGGGATTTTGATCTGGGCGGTGAAGCGAGGTCAGTACGAAGACATGGAAGGCAATGCCAGTCGCATCCTGCTGGATGACGACGAAGACGCGCTGCTGCACAGTCAGAGCAAAGAAAAAGCGCCGAAGTAAACCTCAGCGCTTTAGTCTGGCTTACGGATTTAACGCAATTATTTCAGGACTTCGCCATTGGTCAGTAAGGGCGTTCTCAAGAGTTCAAAGTCTTTAGTCGGCAGATACTGAAAAAATGGTTTGGCGTCCAATACCACGTCCAAGCCGTGTTGCGGATACAACCAATGTATCAGGTTCGTCTTCTTCTCGCGAATGCGCTGTGCAGGCTCGCCAAATCGCTTGGCGATGACAGACTGTTCCAGCGTTGTGGTGGGCAAATACGTCAGACTTGCGACCGGTAAAGTGCGTACGCGTGCAAGATCATCCGCCGTCAGCGTGATTCGTTTGCCACTGGGCGTGCTGTTCATGCGTAAGCCGCGCTGGAACATGCCTTGCAGTTCTTCTTCAGGAATTGCAATCGTCATGATAATTTTGGCTTTAAGGCCGTTGAAGTTGACCTCTTCAAAAAAGGCTTCAACGCACATCTTGGCGTCAGTGGGTTTGAACAGGCTAATTTCTAACTCTGCCTCATGCTTGTAATCATTCGCAATCTCATTGAGTGTGCTCTTACCCAGGGTGATGCCGAATACGCGGGTCGTGTCGGCGGTGGGATGGGTGATCTTCCACGGCAGGGTGTCAGGTGTGCTCACCGAATTGTCCGGTGCCATGAGGATCACGGAAATCGACACGATGATAAGCGCGAAGACGCCCAATATTATTTTCTTATCCATCTTTGATTATTCTTTCTTAAGGGCGGCATGTAAGGCAAGGGCAGAGGCGGGGATTTTCCCGGTTTTGCATTGATGCTCGGCATCAAATTCCAGTACCACCAGGACGAGCAGCACGACCATAAAGGGGAGTTGTCCTACCCCGCCGGCGAGCGCATAACTGGTGATTTTGCTCATGCCAAATTGTGCACCGGCAACGAGCAGTAGGGTGGTCAACGTGCCAGTCACCAGAAACAGTAGCAGAAACAGTTTGGCGCGTTTGGCGGCAAGCAAGTTGTGACACAGGACAAAAACGGAAGACTCCTGTGTGATCGCGCTCTTGGCTTTTAGTATGACGCGGCTCAGGAGTGCGATGGAGAGGACCGGCATCAGCATCAGAGGAATGAGGCTGGCTTTTAACAGACTCAGGGCGAGCACAAAAATAAAAACATGAATGACGATGAAATCAAACAGCAGTATGGAATGTAAACTTTTGGCACGTGATACTTCAGCTTCGGTGACTTGATGTTCCATGATGGGACTCCGGTAAAAAAACAGGTTACGAATAATCCACTCTGGCGGGGTTGCTGTCAAATCCACCAAGGTTGGCAGGGTTTAGCGCGAACTGTTCAGGCAGGATTTTAGTCTGGCCAGGTCGACAATTTCGATAGCACGTACTTTGACGTTGATAATACCTACTTCCTGAAAATGGGAGAAGGCTCGGCTGACTGTTTCCAGTTTTAATCCCAGATAACTACCGATTTCCTGGCGGGACATGCGTAACTGGAAGTGGGTGGCCGACATATTGCGCGTAGCAAAGCGTTGCGACAAATTAAGTAAAAAAGCGGCCAGGCGTTCTTCCGCGCGCATGGAACCTAACAACAGCATGATGCCCTGATCCCGCACGATTTCGCGACTCATAATCTTGTGCAGATGGCGTTGCAATGAAGGAATTTCGCGGCTTAGCGTTTCAAGTTTGTTGAAGGGCAGTTCACAGACCACGCTATTTTCCAGTGCAACCGCCTCGCAGGCGTGCATGTCGGTGCTGATGGCATCTAGGCCGATAATTTCCCCGGCCATCTGAAAGCCTGTGACTTGCTCTCTTCCGTCTTCGTGCAATATCTGCGTCTTGAAAGAGCCGCTATGGATGGCGAACAGCGAGCGAAATTTGTCACCGCTGCGGTAAAGGTAGTCGCTGCGGGAGAAGTTGCGCTTGAGTGGACTCAACTCGTCGAGTTTCTCCATTTCTGTTTGGGTAAGATCGACCGGCAAACAGAGTTCGGCCAGATTGCAGCTGGAACAGGCTGTTTTGGGTTGGAAATTTGCAGCGAGTAATGGCACGTCACTTACCTGTAAAGTTGTCACAAAGGATGCTAGGGCAACAGGGCACATATACGCTGCTTGCCGCTTTTTTGCGGGCAATCAGTGTTTGTCTGACTGTTTATCCAACACGTTGATTAATATTGTTTTATTGTTTTTGGTGTACGTTGTTGGCGTATAAGCGCTGTTTTTTGTTAGTCGCTTAATGAATTACCTGTGTCCACCGGTGAGAATATGCCACGATTTTTGATATATATCAAACACGCTGTGTGCCCAAGCTGGCAGTATGCATCCTCATTCAAACTGTTATATGGCAAATTTATGTTGAACAACTCGGTTACTCAATTGGTCGTGGATCTTGAACTGATACGCAGGCTGGATAAGAACGGTCCGCGTTACACCTCTTATCCGACTGCTGATCGTTTTGTCGAAGCATTCAATGCCGAGACTTACAGTCTGTGGCTCGCGAAGCGTGAAATCGGCGGCATCGCGCGCCCCTTGTCCTTATATATACACATCCCGTTCTGCAACACGCTGTGTTTTTACTGTGCGTGCAACAAGGTGATCACCAAGGATCGCAGTAAGTCGGCGGAATATGTGCGCTACCTGATCAAGGAAATGCAGATGCAGGCGAAGTTGCTCGGTGAGCGTCAGGTGGTCGAGCAACTGCACTTCGGTGGCGGTACGCCGACTTTCCTCTCCGATGACGAAATTCGTCAGGTGATGGCCGCGATCCGTGAAAATTTCAAGATGGTCGAGGATGGTGAATACTCCATCGAGATCGATCCGCGCAAGGTGACCGATGAGACCATCGCGTTGCTGGGAGCTGAGGGTTTCAATCGTATCAGCATCGGTGTGCAGGATTTTGACGACGCGGTACAGCGTGCGGTGAACCGGATTCAGAGCGAGGAAGAAACGCTGGGCATCATCAAGGCGGCGCGCGCTAACGGATTCAAGTCGGTCAGCATCGATTTGATCTACGGTTTACCTAAACAGACCTTGGCGGGATTCGGCGTGACGCTGGACAAAGTGATTGCCGCCAATCCGGATCGCCTGTCGATCTATAATTACGCGCATATGCCGACGCTGTTTAAACCGCAGCGCCGCATCCATGAAGAGGATTTGCCTTCCGGGCAGTTGAAATTGGACATTTTGAGTATGGCTGTGAGCAAGTTGACTGGTGCGGGTTACGTTTACATCGGCATGGATCACTTCGCCAAGCCGGAAGACGAACTGGCGGTTGCTCAACGTCAGAGCCGTTTACATCGCAATTTCCAGGGTTATTCCACCCATTCAGACTGCGATCTGATCGCATTGGGTGTGAGCGCCATCGGCAAGATAGGCCCTACCTACAGCCAAAACTATCGCGATCTGGAGTCCTATTACGACGCGCTGGAACGCGATCAGTTGCCTATCATGCGTGGCATGGAACTGAACGCGGATGATCTGGTGCGCCGCGCCATCATTCAGGATTTGATGTGCCATTTCGAGCTGGTTAAACAAACACTCAATATCGCTTATTTAATTGATTTTGATAGCTATTTTGAAACAGAAATGGAAGAGCTGCGCGACTATGAGCGTGAAGGTCTGCTGGAAATGTCAGACGAAGGGATACGCGTGACGCCCAAGGGACGCATGCTGATCCGCAACATCTGCATGGTGTTCGACAAGTATCTGCGCACCCGCACCGAACACGCGCGTTACTCCAAGGTGATTTAACGACTGAACGGGAATCAGGCTATAGACAAGGGATGCACCATGAAACTGCTCGGCACTCAAACCAGTCCTTATGTGCGCAAGGCGCGCCTGGTCCTGTTGGAAAAAAATATTGCACATGAATATGTGATCGATCCGCCGTCCGAACCGGGTAGTCTGGTCGCGCGCGTGAATCCGCTAGGCCGTATTCCGGCGCTGATCCTGGATGACGACTTTTGTGTGTTCGACTCCTCCGTGATCGCGGACTACGCCGATACGCTCAACGACTCGCCGATCTTGATTCCGCGTGACGATGCGCTGGCGCGGTTACGAGTTAAACGCTGGGAGGCGCTGGCGGATGGCATCATGGATTCGGCGATCGTCGTGCGCAACGAAGTATTGCGTCCGGCAGAGCAGCAAAGTGCCGCCCTACTTGACTTGCACAACACGGCGGTCAGCCACGCGCTGGAATATGTCGCCGGCTTGCTGGGTGAACAGGAGTGGTGTGAGGGCGATACCATCACGCTGGCGGATCTGGCGCTGGTAAGCGCTTTGATCTATCTTGACTTGCGTCAGGCCGAACGCGACTGGCGCGGAAAACACGCGAATCTGGCGACCTGGTTTGATCGTATCAGTCAGCGTGATAGCGTGATCGCCTCAAGATAGCTGAGTTGAGCATCATTGACTGACGGTCATGGTGTCTACTTTTTGGTGTAGATCTGATCGAATACGCCGCCGTCAGCAAAGTGCGCCTTTTGGGTCTTGGCCCAGCCGCCGAACACGCCGTCGATGGTGATCAGATTCAGTTTAGGGAAACGCTTCGCATACTTGGCAGCCACTTTCGCATCGGTCGGACGGTAGAAGTTTTTCGCCGCGATTTCCTGACCTTCAGGAGAATAGAGGTAATCCAGATACGCTTCGGCGACCTTGCGGGTGCCATGCTTGTCGACAAATTTGTCGACTACGGTGACGGGCGGTTCGGCCAGGATACTCAGGGACGGGAATACCACCTCAAACTTATCTTCGACAAATTCCTTCTTGACCAGATACGCTTCGTTTTCCCAGGTGATCAGCACATCGCCGATTTCGCGTTCCGAGAAGGTGACGGTAGAACCACGCGCGCCGGAATCCAGTACAGGCACATTGCCGTACAGTTTGCTGACAAAAGCCTGCGCCTTGGCCGCGTCATTGTTGTTTTGTTTCAGACCGTAACCCCATGCGGCCAGATAATTCCAGCGTGCGCCACCTGATGTTTTAGGGTTAGGCGTGATGACGGCGACACCGGGTTTAACCAGATCGTTCCAGTCATGGATATTCTTCGGGTTGCCCTTGCGTACCAGCAGCACGATGGTCGATGTATAGGGTGAGCTGTTGAGTTTTAAGCGTTTTTGCCAGTCAGCCGGTACCAGATCCGCTTTGTCGTGCAGTGCGTCGATATCCGCCGCCAGTGCCAGCGTTGCGACATCGGCTTCCAGTCCGTCGATGATGGAGCGCGCCTGTTTGCCGGAACCGCCGTGTGAGGCTTTAACCGTGACATTGTCGCCGGTCTTGCCCTTCCAGTATTTGGCAAAGGCGGTGTTGTACTCCTGATACAATTCGCGGGTCGGATCGTAGGATACATTGAGCAGCGTGACGTCTGCGGCGTGGCTGTTTGCAGAAACCACGGCGACAAACAGTGCGGTGGTGATCTTCGATAATTTCATGGTGTCTCCAGTGTTAAATATGAATGCCGGGAAGGTGTTCAGTGGCAGTGGTGTCATTCTGAAGTGAGCGGTGTGCGGCGTGAACCAATTAAAATTTGATTGCTTAGCTGATTTTTGAATATGGGTGAGCGAGGCCGCCAAACAAAAAGTGGAGGCCAAGAAGCAGGAAGTCAAAACCCGCTTGCAGGATCAACTTAAAAATAGTCTGAAGGGTTTGTTTAAATAATGTCCAGTTTTTCAACTAATCTTATTGCCTGGCAGCGCTGCCATGGCCGCCATGATCTGCCCTGGCAAGGGGGCGATGCTTATCGCGTTTGGCTGTCCGAGATCATGCTGCAACAGACCCAGGTTGCGACCGTGATTCCCTATTACCGTCGTTTTATCGAGTTTTTCCCAAACGTCGTGGCGCTGGCCGAAGCCAGTGAAGAGCAGGTTCTGGCTCACTGGAGCGGGCTGGGCTATTACGCGCGCGGGCGCAATCTGCACCGTGCCGCGAGGATAATCGCCACGCAGCACGCAGGCGAATTTCCGGATCAGTTTGAACAGCTCCTGGCCTTGCCCGGTGTCGGTCGTTCAACTGCAGCCGCGATCTGTGCACAAGCCTATCATCAGCGTCACGCGATACTCGACGGCAACGTGAAACGCGTGTTGACGCGCTACTGCGGCATTGCCGGTTTGACTGCGGTTAAATCGGTCGAAAATCAGCTTTGGCTGCTGGCCGAGTCGCTGTTGCCTGAACGGGATATGGCAACTTATACGCAAGCCTTGATGGATATGGGCGCGACGTTGTGTACGCGCAGCAAGCCCAAATGCGAACAGTGTCCGGTGCAAGGCGCTTGCGTGGCTTATCAGACCGGGCGGGTGGCCGAGTTGCCGACGCCGAAAGCCCGTAAGGTGGTGCCTGAGCGACAGGCGACTTTTTTGCTGGTGATGAGCGGTCGCGAAATTTTGCTGGAAAAGCGCGGGCCCTCGGGATTGTGGGGCGGTCTCTGGTGTTTGCCTCAGCGGGATGAGGGCGACAATGAATATGAGTCGGGCTGGACGATAGGCGAGCAAATCACCTGGCCGGTGTTCACCCATGTTTTTACCCATTTCAAATTGCACATCACGCCGCGTCTGGTGCGATTAGTGCACAAACCCTACCAGATTCAGCAAGCGGGCAGCGTCTGGATGGATGTGGATGAGGCTTTGAATGCCGCGATTCCGACCCCGGTGCGGCAATTGCTGGAACAGATAGGAGCATGATATGAAAATTCAAACCTTGGCTTTATTGATGGCATGTTGGAGTGCCTCCACGGCAATAGCGGGTGAGGAAGTCTCGACCGGTCAGTCCTTGTATTTGCCGGTTTATTCGCATATCTGGCACGGCGATCGAGTGGGAGATGAGAAGTCGCCCACCAAGAGCATGGTGTCGGTGCTGGTCAGCATACGCAATACCAGTCTGAAAACCCCGATACGGATTTTATCGGCGCGCTATTACAGTACGGACGGTCGTTTGCTGAGTGAATATCTGGCTAAACCGGCTACCCTCAATGCGCTGGGTACGCTGGAGTTGTTTGTCGAGCGCAAAGAGTCCGAAGGCGGTTCGGGTGCCAACTTCGTGATTCAGTGGGATGCTGCCGTTGCCACCAATCCGCCTATGGTGGAGGCTGTGCACGCCGATATCCGTGGCGGTAGTCATGCGCTGACGTTTGTCACCACGGCGCGCGCCATTAATGCCGACAGATAGATTTTAATCTATTGATTTTTTTGTTATTTTTTTGATTTATGCATCGGTTTGATGCAGGCGTTTTTCGGCTACTTCCAGTTCGTCCGGCAATCCCAGCAATACTAATACGTCGCCCGCCTGCAATATCATGTCCTCACTGGGTTGTGCGCCGTGTACGTTGTAGCGGCGCACCGCCTTGACTTCGATATTCAGTGTGTCGAGTTCGACCTCTCCCAGACGACGACCGACAAAGGGCGAATCCTCTTTGATGAGCGTGTTCAAAAAGCGCGGCTGCATGTCGTCGCTGATTCTGATGTCGTCTTGTGAGGGCAGGTAACCGCTGAACATCGTATAGCGGCGGGCGCGATTGGTCTGGACGTGGTGCACCACACGGTTGAGCGGCACGCCTGCCATCAGCAGCGCATGGGAGGCCAGCATCACGCTGCCCTCCAGTACCTCCGCGACGACTTCTGCAGCGCCTGCGTTTTTCAATATTTCGACATTGGAGTCATCGTTGGCACGCACCACCACCGGCAGATCGGGGCGCAGCTCTTTGACGTGGCGCAAGATGCTCAGCGCCGAATGTTTGTCTTTGTAAGTGATCACCAGCACTTTTGCGCGCATCAGCCCCGCTGCGATCAATACTTCTCGTTTGCCGGCATCGCCATACACCACGCTTTTACGCGCGGCGGAGGCTTCCCTTACTCGATGCGAATCCAGATCCAGCGCGATAAAGTTGAGCTTCTCGTCTTCTAAGATGCTGGCTAGTTTTTGCCCGCTGCGCCCGTAGCCGCAAAGAATCACATGGCGGGTGGTGGCCATGCTTTTGATGGCGATCTGGTGCATCTGCAAGGCGCGGTTGGTCCATTCATCGGAGGAAAAACGCCGGCTGATGGCCTCTCCATATTGAATCAAAAAAGGTGCAGTCAGCATGGAGAGCAACATGGCGGCCAGTGTGATTTGCAGCATTTCGCCGTGGATTAGATTCGCCTCGTCCGCTAAGGTCAGCAGCACGAAACCGAATTCGCCGGCTTGCGCCAGACCTATCCCGCTGCGCCACGCGACGCCCATGTTGCCCTCAAAGGCGCGGGCCAGCAGTGCCAGCAGCAGGATTTTGAGCAGAATAAGGGCTGCGAGGGCGATCAGTATCCAGCCGAAGTCGGCCGCCACATCCGCCAGATTGAGCTTCATGCCTATGGTGACGAAAAACAGACCCAGCAATACGTCACGGAATGGTTTGATGTCTTCTTCCACCTGATAGCGATACTCGGTTTCGGAAATCAGCATGCCAGCGACAAAAGCGCCCAGCGCCAGTGAGAGTCCAGCCGATTCCGTCAAATAGGCTAATCCCAGTGTGATAAACAGCACGTTGAGGGAAAATAGCTCTGAGGATTTTTGGCTGGCGACGATGTGAAACCAGCGGCGCATGATGCGCTGGCCGAACACCAGTAAAATCAGCAGGACGACTGCGGCCTTGAGCATCGCCAGTCCCAGTGTGGCGGATAAGTTGCCCTGATCTGAGGCTAGTGCCGGGATGATGATCAGGAGGGGGACGACGGCCAGATCCTGAAACAGCAATACGCCCATCATTTGCTGCCCATAGGGGAGATTGATTTCGGCGCGTTCGACCAGCATTTTGCTGACGATCGCGGTGGATGACATGGCCAGCACGCCGCCTAATGCAAGCCCTGCGCGCCAGTCCAGACCGTAAGCCCATGCCGCACTCATCACTAGCAGGATGCTGACCAGAACTTGCGCGCTGCCCAAACCAAATACCGTGCGCTTCATGGCTTTGAGCCGGGTCAGACTAAATTCCAGTCCGATGCTGAACATCAAAAACACGACACCAAATTCGGCGAGGTGGCGGGTGCTCGGTGCATCCGGTATCCAGCCAAAGGCATGCGGGCCGATCAATATGCCGACGGCGAGATAGCCCAACATCACCGGCAAACGCAGGATGCGGCAAATGACTACCACCATGACGGCGGAGGCGAGCAAAATAAGTACGGGGGATAGTGAGTTGTCCATCTGATCTGGTGCGGAATAGGCGCTCCCTGATAATGCCGTACAAACGCACAGTTTGCAAAAAAAATACGCCAAGGCAGGTAAACGCGAGTTTTATGTTAAGCAAAACCAGTCATATCGTAGTGTCGGCTTGAGGCAGAATTACGAGGCATTGCAGTCAGTACATCCACTTCCTTTTTTATACTCAGGCGCGATTGATCTGAGAGGGAGGTGGGCGATGGAAGAGCCAGGCGTGCTGTTCCGTCAATATGCGGCGAGCAAAATGTCCGAATGGCCTCAATTTCTATGGCGCGAACTGGGTATTCTGGTCATCGGGGGTTGGCGAACTGGACATGGGTTTTATTCGTGCTTGGTAGTGCTTCATTGTCGCAAGTGGTGCCGCCGTCTTCGGATTGTCAGGCTGAACGATGGTTTGACGTCGCGGCTGTCTCAGTGGCAGCCGCGTCGGTGAGGGTATCGGCCCCTTGTTTACCTTTATCGCTATGTAGGTAAATCGTATGATTTTTTCAATAAGCTGATTTTATTGGTTTTATTGAATTTCTCGACGGGTTTAAATGTGTTTATAACAGCGCTGTAAAACTCTGCCATGCGTTCAGCCTGACGACTGGCAGACCATTCTCGCGCATACTCTCGACCCAAATCGCCCAGTGAGTTGCGCGCCTCGCCATCGGTCAGCATGCGGATGATTTTGCCGGAGAAGTCGGCGAGTTCTTCTTTGGCAATCCAGACGCCTGCGCCGTTTTTTAACACATCCAGCGTGCCCAGTTCTGCGGTCGATACTACCGGTGTCCCTTGCGCCATGGCTTCCAACAAGACCAATCCCTGCGTTTCTGTTCGGGAAGCGAAGATAAAGATATCAGCCGCACGGTAACAGTCGTTGAGTTCGGTCTGTCGCTCCAGATAGCCAATGAACTGGACATTGTCATTCAGTCCCAGTATTTTTGCTTCCTGTTCGAGTGCGGTGCGAGCTGGGCCTTCGCCGGCGATAATAAACAGTATATCGGGAATTTCTTTTTTGACGCAGGCCGCAGCCTTGAGCAGAAAGCCGATATTTTTCTCATGCGCCACACGACCCAGAAACAGCAGTACCGGCCTGTCCTGAGCGATGCCCCGTTTTTCGCGAAAAGCGGCACGGTTCCCTGGGGTAAACCTTGCTGTCTCTATGCCCGTTGGAATGACCTGCATCGGTGTGGTGATGCCATAGTCTTTTAAGACTTGAAGCATGGGGTTGGATGGTACGACCATGCCATTCAGGCTGTTGCCTTGATGACGCGAGAAGCGACGTGCTGCCAGACGCATCAGTTTTCTGGGAACGAGCGGAATGTAATGATAAAGATATTCTTCAAAAAAAGTGTGATAGGTCTCAACGCAGGGGATGCCCAGTAGTCTAGCCATCTTCACGCCCAGATAATGCGCCACGAACGGCGTTTGTATGTGGATCAAGTCATAGCGCTCCTGGCGCAACCGCTTCAAATGTTGCATCGCTGCGCCATAGCGCATAAAGCGATCCTCCGGGTCCATCGGGATGTTGCGTGCCGGGATGCGTACGATGTCCGACTCATCGGCACTTGTGGTCAGGTATTCTGGAGCGATCAGATGAACAGTGTGGCCTTGTGCGCGCAACTCATGGCGAAAGGTTTGCATCGAGGTGGATACGCCGTTAACGCGCGGGAAATAGACATCCGAGATAAACAGAATTTTCATGGTGTTCTCCTTGTATTTTAAGGTCGCAGCGCGAGCGCAGTAGAAGGTTTGTTCCAGTGGATTAACTCCATACGACCGTCCATGTGCTCAACGATGGCGGTGCAGCTGTCTACCCAGTCTCCGCAGTTGATGTAGCTCAGCCCATCGACTTCCTTGATCATCGGCCAGTGGATATGGCCACATATAGCACCATCCAATCCCAAATCTTTGGCGTGGCGGATGACGGAATCTTCAAAGTCGAAGATGAAATTGAGTGCAGTCTTGATTTTTCGTTTGGCGTAACCGGCCAGAGACCAGTAGCCGGGGCGTCGGAGCGTGCGTCTTAGCCAGGACAGGTAGATATTCAGTCGCACCAGCAGGTTGTAGGCCATATCGCCCAGGATGGCTACCCAACGATGATGCAGGGTGACCTGATCAAACTCATCGCCGTGGATTAGCAGGTAGCGACGTCCGTCGGCTGCGGTGTGGATGTGGTCAGATACCACCATGACGTTGCCGAAGGAGGTGCCGATATATTCGCGTATCGCCTCATCGTGATTGCCTGGAATGAAATAGACTTTTTTGCCGTGACGTGCGCGCCGCAGCATCTTCTGTACGAAAGTGTTTTGTTCAGGTGTCCAATATACGCTGCCACGACTCATCGCCCAAAGATCGACGATATCGCCTAGCAAAAAAACCTGTTCAGAGTCGTACGCTTTAAGAAACTCAAGAAGTTGAGCAGCCTGGCAGGCTTTTGTTCCCAGATGGATATCGGACAGGAAAATTGAGCGTACTTGTTTCGTTTCCATATCTGCGCTGCGGTCCGCAGTGTGGCCGGTAAGGAAAGAGGGTGCAGGAGCATTTTTGGATGTATTCACCATGCAGTCAGAATCTCATGCCAATATTTCCAAATGGTTACAAAATTATTGCCGTTGGATTAAATATGACGCGGTCTATAGGGATGAAAAACGGATTTCGGGTACGGGATTTAATATGATTGTCATCAAGCGGGTATATATTAGCGGGAAGATAATCTCCGTATGACGCAATGAATATAAACTTTAAACGCTACTTGCCGCCCCGACTGGATTCCGCTTTGAGCGTGTTGCTCGTTGGGCTCATGATAGGGATGAGTTTTAACAGCGAATCAGGTTCATTGGCGGATACGGCTCAAGCGAAGCTGCATAATGATACGCATGTCTCAGTTAACCGATCCGGGCAGTTAAAACTGGAGGGGCGTGCTATTTCGATGGATGAATTGCCGCGTTTGCTCAAAGTGCTGAATGTGGATGGTGCGGCGGTTGTGGTTCTTGGCAGCGACAAGGAGGTCTCTCCCGAAAAGTTGACTGAAGTGCTCGATACGATTAAGTCTGCAGGGATTAACGTGGTCACGGTGGCTTTTTTGCAGTCAGACGCGGGTTAAATAAGAATCAGTCGTCGTTTCCAGCAAACAGAAAGCAGTTACCTTCGCACATGGCGTCACGGATCTCCAGATTGGCGCCATCCAATGTGCCGTATGTCTGAATCATAAATATGTTGATGACGATACGCTGTGCTCTTTCCGGACCGGAAATAATCGCATGGTTTCATGTTGTTGTAGATTCCCATTGTCCTCCTGCCATGAACTGCGTTATTTTGCTGCTTATTGGCGAAAGCTGGGACTTTGGCGAAATAGCAAAAATGACCTTCCAAAATAATTCAAACAACGTCATTCCTGAATTGCCCGAATTTAAGGGCTGCAGTGCGTTCACCCACGACTACCCTTTTGATCCGTCTTATGGAATGATTTTGCAACAACTTCTGGCGATCGTACCGCCCGAACCGCCAGACGATTTCGCCGCCTTCTGGAAGCAGCGCTATGAAGCGGCGCTGACTACTGCGCCACAACCGCACATTGAGCCCAATGGCAGCAACATGGGTGGGTACGTCGTACACGACCTTAGCTACACCTCAACGGGGGGTGTTGAAATTGGCGGGTGGCTACTGATACCCGCAGACGGCAAGGTCAGTCGTGGTCTGGTAATCGGGCATGGCTATGGCGGACGTGATGCACCAGACGAACCTCTGGCCATGACTGAAACGGCAATTCTGTTCCCCTGTTTTCGGGGGATGGGACGCAGTCCGATGGGAAATGTCTCGCAGGAGCCGTATTACCATGTACTACACGATATTCAGGACAGGAATCACTATATCCTGGGTGGTTGCGTGGATGATCTTTGGCTGGCCGTGTCAGTGCTTTTGGCGCTGTTCCCGCAAGTTAGCGGTCGAGTCGGTTTTTCAGGCATCAGTTTCGCTGGTGGCATAGGGTCGCTAGCGGCAGCGTGGGACAGCCGCATTCAACGCCTGCACCTTCATGTGCCCACCTTCGGTCATCATGCACTGCGCCTGACTCTTCCCTGTGTGGGTAGCGGCGAGTCAGTGCGCGATTTTCAACGTCAGCATGATTTTAACCTGATGGAAACATTGGCCTATTATGATGCGGCTGCAGCAGCAAGTTTTTTGCGCATTCCGACGCTGGTGGCCGCAGCATTGTTTGATCCGGCAGTCCCTCCACCCGGGCAGTTCGCTATTTACAACGCGATTCCGGAAAATTTGCGGCATCTGTTTTTGCTAGAAGCCGGTCACTTCGACTACCCGCGTCAGCAACAGCAAATAGATGAAATGAATCATGAGCTTGCCAGATTCCTTATGGAGCTCTAAACAACAGGAGAAGGGCGACGACAATGCATCGTGAATATCACCGCTGGTTCAGTTCCCGCCTGGGTCGCGATATGGAATTGCTGGTATTCGGTCACGCGGGCGCCAAGGTGCTGGTTTTTCCGACCCGCGACGGTCGCTTTCACGAATACGAAGATTTGCGCATTGTTCACAGCCTAGCGGACAAAATTGAAGCTGGACAGATGCAGCTCTGGTGCCTAGATAACATGGCTATGGAGACTTTCTATTGCTTCTGGCGCCAGCCGGCGGATCGCATTCACCGGCACATTCAGTATGAAGAATACATCCTCAACGAGGTGATGCCACTGATGAGTCAGAAAAACGCTCATCCTTGCACGATCGCACACGGATGTAGCCTGGGCGCTTATCTTGCCAGTAATATGGCCTTCCGCTACCCTCAGTTTTTCCAGAAACTCGTTGCCTTTTCAGGACGTTACGACCTGACCCTGAACGTGGAATCCTTCCACGACCTGCTCAATGGCTATTACGACGAAAATGTCTATTTCCACACTCCCAGCCATTTTATGTCCAACCTGCAGTGCGAGTGGCGTCTAGAACACCTGCGTCGCATGGACATCATCATGGTGATCGGCTCGGACGACCCATTTTTGAACAATAACCTTCATTTGGGCGAAATTCTGCACGCACGGGGTGTCGCGCATCAAATTCACGTCTGGGAGGGGCGTGCCCATCGCGGACACTACTGGCGTCGGATGGCACCGTTGTATGTATAACCGCTTGTCCAACTGGTGTCAGCTGAAATTCAGTGAACCTCGATACGCTAAAGAGCAAGCGGGTATTTTTGGCTTATGCCTCGTGCTTTTTCACATTTCTGTCACATAAAGTGTTTACGCTGCTTGGTATGCCTAAGTATGAGAACAATGAACGAATGGTCTTTTTTGACGCCGATGGTACAACCATAGACGCGTTTCATGCTATTGAGCTGGCTTTTTTACACCACGGAATGGATATTGGTGACATCGATCGCTTCCAGAAACGCCGAAAACTGTTCAAGTTTCTTGGTGGACTTCGTGAGTTTCCCAGTAATTTACGTCAGCAGTTCGGTAAGCAAAGTCGCAAACGGTTGCTGGAAACGCTGACCGGGGTATACCGAGAGGAAGCCAATTTGTATCCCGGTATTGCAGCAATGCTGCGTACGCTATTAGACGCCCCTGACATCAGAGTGGGACTGGTAACACGCAATGTAACAAACGAACCTGAAGAAACATTGCGATGTCTTTTTCTGCGTCACGACATCGATATTGACAAGTTCGATTACTTTGCCTGCATTCCGCTTGCGGAAAACAAGAGCATGCACCTGAAAAAGGCAAGGCAGTCTTTTGCCATAAACCCGGCGAGATCTTACGCTTGCGGGGACGAATACAGCGACTATCTCGCTGCCATTAATGCCGGCGCGCACCCTTTTGTTGTGTCATACGGCTTCGAGAGCAGTACGCGGCTGATCAATAAATTCTGTATTCCTGACGAACTTATTTCAACGTCGCCAGCGGAATTGATCGATCGTCTGGGAAATGCCTTGAGTCTTGATGCACAAGGTTCTGCCAGTTAGCAATTAGTGATTCAATAAATCATTGAGACAGTGTCTGCAATGAATTTTATTTTCGGGGGGCATAAAAAAGGCGCGATGAGCGCGCCATTTTTATTGTTACTTCACTATCGATTAACCAAAGCGGCCAGTAATGTATTAGCTCGGCCAATATTTGATTATTTGTTTCGCTGCTATATCGGTCAGATTAACCGAATCTGCCCGTGATGTAGTGGCTTCGACAGATGCGCTGCGCGCAAGTATCTTTGACGCTGCAAGCCAGTGGCTTGCAGTCTCCGCCGTTATATTACAGGTCGTTTAGCCGAAACGACCTGTAATATAATCTTCAGTTTCTTTGCGTTTAGGGTTGGTGAATACCGTGCTGGTATCGCCGAACTCGATCAGGTCGCCCAGATACATATAGGCAGTGTAATCGGAGACGCGTGCAGCCTGTTGCATGTTGTGCGTCACGATCACGATGGTGAAATCTTCCTTCAGTTCGTCGATCAGTTTCTCGATATGGGCGGTAGAAATCGGGTCTAGCGCAGAAGTTGGTTCATCTAGCAGCAAGACTTCGGGTTTGACGGCGATTGCGCGCGCGATACACAGACGCTGTTGCTGACCGCCGGATAAACCCATGCCGCTTTGTTTTAGCTTGTCTTTGACTTCAACCCAGAGCGCAGCCTTCTTCAATGCCCACTCGACGCGCTCATCCATGTCATTCCTAGACAGATTCTGGTACAGCTTAACGCCGAAAGCGATATTGTCATAAATCGACATCGGGAACGGCGTAGGCTTTTGGAATACCATGCCGATCTTGGCGCGAAGTTTATTAAGATCTTGTTTTTTATCAAGAATATTGTCGCCATCTAACAGAATGGAGCCGGTCGCGGTCTGTTGCGGATAGAGCTGATACATTCGGTTGAAGGTGCGCAGCAGCGTGGACTTTCCGCAGCCGGATGGGCCGATGAATGCGGTGACCTTCTTGTCTGCGATATTCAGATTGATATCTTTGAGTGCGCGGTATTTACCGTAAAAGAAGTTCAGATCTTTAACGACAACTCTTGGATTTTCGATATTTTCAGTGTTCATTGTTAGGCCTTCTTAATGTGCAGCAGCACTTTGACGGAACAGTACACGCGCCAGGATGTTAAGCGTCAGTACACTAAAGGTAATCAGCAGGGCGCCGGCCCAAGCCAGATTTTGCCAGTCCTCATAAGGACTCATGGCAAACTGGAATATCACCACCGGTAAATTGGCCATGGGTTGATCCATGTCATCGCTCCAGAACTGGTTGTTCAGCGCCGTAAACAGCAGCGGCGCAGTCTCACCGCTGATGCGGGCAATGGCCAGCATGACACCGGTGATAATGCCGGCACGTGCAGCGCGCAGAGTGACGAAGTTGATGATTTTCCACTGCGGAGCGCCAAGGGCTGCAGCCGCTTCGCGCAAGGTGGAGGGCACCAGTCGCAGCATGTTTTCCGTGGTTCGGATGACAATCGGAATCACGATGATCGCCAGCGCAATGGTTCCCGCCCAGCCGGAGAAGTGTTTAACATTCACGACATACACTTCATAGACAAACAGGCCGATCACGATGGAGGGGGCTGACAACAGGATGTCGTTGATGAAACGTGTGACTGGCGCTAACCAGCCGCGATTACCAAATTCAGCCAGGTAAGTGCCGGCCAGGATGCCGATCGGTGTTCCGACCAATGTGCCGATCACAGTCATCATCAGGCTGCCGAAGATGGCGTTGAACAGACCGCCTTTACTGCCCGGCGGTGGTGTCATCTGGGTGAATACGCTGCCTGTCAGTGCGGGCAGACCGTGGTCCAGTAAAGTCCATAAAATCCAGCACAGCCAGAATAAGCCAAAGCCCATGGCCAGCACTGATACGGTCAATCCTGCGGAGTTGATCAGGCGTCGTCTTGTATAGAGATCAATCATGATTAGGATGCCTTTCCTTCACGTTGCCCCAACTTGTAGAGCATGTAACGTGCGAGTGATAACACCACGAAGGTGATGAAGAACAGAATCAGGCCGAGCTCAATCAGCGATGCGGTGTAAAGTTCGCCGAAAGCTTCGGTAAATTCGTTAGCCAGCGCCGAAGAAATGCTATTTCCCGGGTTCAGTAGGGACTTGGTGAGTTCGTGCGCATTACCGATTACGAAAGTCACCGCCATGGTTTCACCCAGCGCGCGACCCAATCCCAGCATGATGCCGCCTGCCACGCCGACCTTGGTGTAGGGCAGCACAATGGAGAGCATGACTTCCCAGGTCGTAGAACCCAGTCCGTAGGCTGATTCCTTGAGCAGGGTGGGTACCACGTCAAATACGTCGCGCATCACCGAGGCGATAAACGGAATCACCATAATGGCCAGAATGATGCTGGCGGTCAGGATGCCGATGCCCATAGGCGGGCCGGAGAAAAACGGGCCGATATAGGGCAGGGTGCCGACATGCTGATTCAGCCATGGTTCGACATGGTCGGCAAACAATGGCGCGAACACAAACAATCCCCACATGCCGTAGATGATGCTGGGTATGCCGGCCAAAAGTTCGATGGCAACGCCTAACGGGCGACGCAGCACGCGAGGTGAGAGTTCGGTCAGAAACAGCGCAATGCCGAAACTCACTGGAATCGCGATGACCAAGGCAATCACGGAGGTGATGAGTGTGCCGACGATAGGAATTAACGCGCCGAATTTGTCATTGACCGGGTCCCAGTCCGGGCTGGTCAGAAAGCCGAAACCGAATGCATGTATGGCAGGCATGCTGCCCATGAGTAGTGAAGCTAAGATAGCGGCCAGCAGTGCGAGTACGCCAAATGCAGCCAGGCGGGTCAGATTGCGGAACAGCGAGTCGAGGATGGATTGCCTCTTGAGGCGTGCATCGTGTAAGAACATCGGCATAGTGTGTAGTCTGGTTGGATATGTTCAAGCGAAAAATGGGAGGCCTAAGCCCCCCATAATTATAGCTCAGGGCTGTGCTTTGTCAGCCACGTACCTTTTGCTTATTTCCAGATCGCGCGGCCTTGTGCGTCTTTGAGTTGTGCTTTCCATGATGCGCGAATCAGTTTGACCACGTCGTCAGGCAGCGTTACATAGTCCAGGTCGCTGGCTAATTTATCGCCCTTTTCATAAGCCCAGTCGAAGAACTTCAGTACGGCTTCAGCAGAGACCGGCTTGTCTTGCGACTTGTGCATCAGAATGAAAGTCGCGCCGCTGATAGGCCATGTGGTTTTGCCAGGTTCGTCAGTCAGGATCTCGTAGAAACCGGGTGCGTGAGCCCAATCCGCACCGGCTGCTGCGGCCTTGAAGCTCTTTTCATCCGCCATCACATAGCTGCCGTCGTGGTTCTTCATTTGTACCGAAGACATCTTGTTTTGCAGTGCATAGGCGTATTCTACATAGCCGATAGAACCCTTGATGCGCTGTACGTAAGAAGCTACGCCTTCATTGCCCTTGCCGCCGGTGCCGGCTTTCCAGGAAACTGCGGTACCTTCGCCGACCGCTGACTTCCACTCAGCGCTGACCTTGGACAGATAGTTGGTGAAAATGAAGCTGGTGCCTGAGCCATCAGAACGGTGTACTACGGTGATGATGTCATCCGGCAGCTTCAGATCCTTGTTCAACGCGACAATCGCAGGGTCATTCCACTTGGTGATTTTACCCAGATAGATGTCGGCCAGAGTTGCGCCATCCAGCTTTAACTTGCCGTGTTCGATGCCGTTGATGTTGATGACAGGTACCACGCCGCCGATCACGGTCGGGAACTGCATCAGCCCGGCCTTATTTAGTTCTTCTGGTTTGAGCGGCATGTCGGATGCGCCGAAATCTACCGTCTTCGCGGTGATCTGCTTGATGCCACCACCGGAACCGATGGATTGATAGTTCATGTTAGTGCCGCTTTGTGCCTTGTAGGCTTCAGCCCATTTTGCATAAACCGGATAAGGGAAAGTCGCGCCGGCACCGGTGATGTCGGTGGCTGCTGCGACAGAGGCGTAAGCGAAGGTTGAGGCGGCGGCTACGGCGATAATGATATTCTTAAGCTTAAGATTCATGGTTGCTCCTTAGTTTTGTTTAATCTGTTTGCGTCGTCAACTCAGTTTGACACACTGCGATGAGCATCATAGTAGTCAATTATGACAAGATTATTACAACCTCACTCATTTTGTGGTTTGCGACTAGTGGCGAGGCTGATTCTTGATTTTCTCAGTTCCGCGTAGCGTAATCCGATAAAGGTTAACCATCCGACGAGCACTAATCCCATGGTGAAGGCAGCGTAAGCAACCGGCCAAGGTATGCCTTGTGTCATCATCGAATATTCGGACATGCCGCCTATGCCCGCCAGCACATTGAGCGGCATGAAAACCACGCTGATGACGGTGAGTCGTTTGATGTCCTTGTTCTGGTTGATGTTGATCGAACTGTCGGTCGCATCCATCAAAAAGTTGATTTTGTTAAACAGGAACGCGGTGTGGCCATCGAGTGATTCGATGTCGCGCAAAATTTCGCGCACATTTTCATGTTGTGCCTCGGACAGGAATTTGGCGCGCATCAGAAATGACAGCGCGCGTCGAGTGTCCAGCACGTTGCGGCGGATGCGCCCGTTCAAGTCTTCCTCTTCGGCGATGGATGCCAAAATGACTGCCGCTTCATCGTCGGTGATATGCGAGCGAAGCACTTGTTTACCGACGATACCCAAATCCGCGTAGACATCCTCCAGTGCATTGGCTGAATACTCCACGTCGGCGGCGTACAAGTCGAGCAACACGTCCTTGGCCTCTGATACATAATTCGATTGTGCGCGGGCGCGCAAGCGTTGCAGACGGAATACCGGCAACTCCTCGCTACGTACCGAGAACAGCGTGCCCTGGTGCAGGATGAAGGCTACCGCCACGTTGCGCGATTCGTCTTCCCGGTCGAGCAGAAAGTCGGAATGCAGGTGGACCTCGTCGCCTTCTTCTATATAGAAACGGGCGCTGGTCTCCAGGTCGGTCAGTTCTTTCGGGTTAGGTAAATCGACGCCGAACAGCTCTCTGGCCCACGCGATTTGCTCGTCATCGGGCGCCACCAGATCGATCCATATAGGGTTGGCTTTCGCCAAATCCTCGCGGCTGGAGATCGGAATCTGCCTCAATCGACCTTCGTAAAGGTCGAATACGCGTATGGTTGTGCTGCGATCCTGGGGTTGGGGTTTTGCCTCAGACACCAGTTCGGAGCGGATATCATCCGAGATCACCAGCAAAATTTCTTCTTTTCTGTCTTCTGAGATGAGTTGCCAGATGATTTCGCGATCGTTGGGGGGGACGGCTTCCAGAATTTTTGCAACAGCCTGGGCATCATGCTGTTCAAGGCGTGACTGCAATTCGGCCAGATGTTGTTTGTGCGCCAGAGTTTCAATTAGCTTGTGCTTGTGCAGTAGACGGTTTACCTGCCACAGGTTTTTTTGTGTGGCGGTATGCTCTTCATTTTTGTTATTTTCCAGCATGATCCGGCCCGTTCATAAATTTGCGCAATTTTAACCTATAAACGGGTTGTCATTCGTCAGCTGAAGCAGGCAATTTCATGCGACTAAAGTCATGCTTCATCCGTAGCTTAATTCATTTAAATCGGAATGTTGCAAGTTGCGGCGCTCAATGAATAGGCTATTGCCCGGTTTTAGTTTGGCCATTTTCATGGCGGCACTCGCTGCATCTGAGGCTTTGTGGTGTGATGAGTGTTGTTGCGGATTGATCCAGGCGGCCCCGAGCGATAGCGTGGGAAGCGGGTGATGGACGATGCGGCCTTGTCTGTCTTCGGACTTGTATCCTCCCATGCCACGATGTGCTTTGTTAAACAGTGTGGTCGATGTTTGTGCAAAAACGCTCAGCGCTCGATTGCAACGCAACTGCCAGTCGGGGCTTTGCATAATCAGGGTGAAGTGATCGCCGTGGATGTGGCCGATAAAGTCGTGTTTGGAGTGGCAAATCTTGCCGAGCAATTTGCCGGTAAACTGAATGAGTTCATCGCCCTTGTGATAACCGTATTCGTTGTTGAAGGGGCTGAAATTGTCTAGATTTGCATGGCAGATGGCGAAAGGCTTCCCGGTATGGAGGAGTTGCTTGATGCGCTCATCAACGGGTACCTTGCCGGATAATTGGGTTAGCGGGTTGGCGTAGCGTGCGGTTTCTATATGCGCACGGGTGATTTCACGCAACAAATCCTGACCTGAGCCTAAGCCGAGATAGCGGCCTTGTTCGGTAACGATAAATCCGTCAACAAAATTTTGGATATCGGATTCGCTCAGGAAACCAGCTAATTCGTGTATTGGCGTGGATTTTTCTACCAGCAGTGGGGCTATATTCATCAGTTCGAATATGGTTTTTTTGACTTCACTCTGGATGATTTGATCGAGAGGATCAAAGAGTCGCTGGCGATTGATGAGTCCGGTCGGGCGTCCCTTGATGACGATAGGAATGGCGCGCAGAGCCGGATTGCGGCAAAAGTACGTAATGAGTTCTTCAATGGCGGTGTCGGGGTGGAATGACTCGACGTAGCGGAGCAGTGTTTCAACGGTTGAACTGCGCGTTAGATTGGCGGGTTGCTCGACGATGTAATTGCTGTCGATTAGACAGCCGACTTCGGCGGGTGGATTGAGTATTGGGATAGGTGCGGGGCGGGCGATAAAATAACCTTGGCCGCAGTTGATGCCGATGTTGCGGATCACCCTCAGTTCTGCGGCCGTTTCTATTCCTTCAGCAATGACTTGGGTGCCGGAACTTAATGCGATTTGCTGGATGGATTTGACGAACTGTTGTTTGAGCGGGTCAGTGTTGATATCTTGTACAAAGTGCATGTCGATTTTGATGAATTCAGGACGCAATTCTGACCAGAGGCGTAAATTGGAGAAACCTGCGCCCATATCATCCAGGGCAATCTGAAAACCCATGCTGCGGTAATGCAGCAGCGCATTGCGCACGGCTTCATAATCGAAGGTGGGTTGATTTTCAGTAATTTCAATGATCACCCGTTTTGGGTCTATGCCGAGTTGTTCGAGATAAGCCAGTGTCCGTCCGTCTTTGAAGCTCGGGTGCAGCAGCGTTTCCGGGCTGACATTCAGGAACAGGCAGCCGGGTAGGTTTTGTTCATAAAACGATTTCAATACGATCTGTCGGCACAGCATCTCAACTTCCAGTGTCAAGCCCTGTTGTTTTGCAGCATTGAAAAGATTGACCGGCGAATGAAGCGGACTATCGGCCGGGCCGCGTATCAGTCCTTCATATCCTAGGAAACTGCCGTCGCTCAGATTCATGATGGGCTGAAAGAGTGCAGACAAGTTACGCTGGTTCAAAATTTCTTGCAGGGATTCCATTGTCAATGACCTGTGTTTGATTATGCGCGGCAGGATAATCAGTCAATGTTGCAGTTTCGTTAAGGTTTATCTGCTGTTTGTTGCGAGAATTTGTCAGATATCGAAAATTCAGGTTGAACAAACCCGATTCATTCGGTAGAATCCGCCTTCTTTGAAAAATGGTTGGAGTAGAAGCATGGCACGTGTATGTCAAGTGACGGGCAAAGGCCCGATGAGTGGGAACAATGTTTCACATGCTAACAATAGAACCAAGCGCCGCTTCTTGCCTAATCTGCAACGTCGTCGCTTCTGGGTCGAGTCTGAAAATCGCTGGGTCAGCTTGCGCTTGACCAATGCAGGGTTGCGTACCATCGACAAGAATGGTATCGAATCTGTATTGGCTGAAATGCGCGCACGCGGCGAAAAAATCTAAGGAGTATAGAAAATGCGCGAAAAAATTAAACTTGAGTCTAGTGCTGGCACCGGCCATTTCTACACGACAGACAAGAACAAACGTACCACACCGGGCAAGATCGAGATGAAGAAATACGATCCAGTGGTTCGTAAGCATGTAATGTACAAGGAAACCAAACTGAAGTAATTCAGTCAGGTTTTATTGTGTAAAGAAAAACCCGCTTCGGCGGGTTTTTCTTTTGTAAATATAAGGTTTTTTGCTGCCAATACTGTTTAACTCATAGGGCGTAACGGCTAGGCGTTGCGCCCTATCTTGCTCGACTTATGCTTGAGCCCAGACCTTTGCGGTGTCGTAATCGGTGAATACCTGTATGTCCGCGTCGACGAACAGGCGCGAGAGCAGGCTTTGCCAAGTGATCCACTGGTTGTCTGTGACTACGGCGATTTTTGAAAAATCGTGGTTGTGTTCGCGACTGAAAAATTGAATTTCTTTCCATGCGACGTCGACCGTGTAACCCAACATGGCGCGCAAATCAAACAGCAGGTTGAGCGTGCCAGAAGATTTCAGTTTGTATAAAGACTGTTCTTCGAACTCTTTGAAATCTGCGATGGTAAATTCGCCAAGGACTGCGATATTGACAAGGTTGTCAGTTTGTTCGATGGTAATCATTTTTAGCTCTCTTTGGATGATGGATGCTTTGGTGACAGGCTCAAGCTTAGCACACCGCTGGCGATAATGAACGCCATCCCTAGCCAACTTGCGGGCGGCAGGGTTTCTTTCCACAATGCGATGCCGAACAGGCTGGCAAATACGATGGTACTGTAGGCCAAACTGCTGACGACTTGTGTCTTGCCGACCCGGTAGGCGCGCGTCATGGCTAGTTGCGCCAGCGTGGCGGTGCAGGCTAATCCCAGCAGTATTAGTGAACTGTGCCAGGTGAGCGCATGGAATTGGTCGAACATGATCCATCCGCCGCTGCACAGTGAGGCAATCAGACTGAAGTAGAGTACCGTGCGCGTGTCGGGTTCTCCCAGCATGCCTAATTGTTTGACATTGAGATAGGCGACGGCGGCGAGGAGGCCGGATGTTAAGCCTGCAAGTCCGATGGTTAATTGGTCACGCGCCAGTGTCGGGTGTAACAGCAATACCACTCCGCAGAAACCGGTGATGATGGCGAAGGATAATGGCAAATGGAATTTATCCTTGTAAATCAACATGGTCAGCAATGTTAAAAACATCGGGGCGGTGTAGTTTAGGGTGATGGCAGTGGCCAGAGGAAGTCTGGTGAGGCAATAGAAAAATAAGGTCAGCGCGATGGTGCCGGACAGTCCGCGCCACAAGTGGTTGCGAAAGTGCCGTGTGGCGAGCGGGATGCGCTGTGCTCTCATGATGACAAAGACCAGCAACAGCCCGATGAAGGAACGGAAGAAAACCAGCTCAACATTGGAGAAATAGGACGCGCCAAGTTTAACGAACACGCCCATGCAGGCAAACAAAAAGCCTGCAACCAGCATCCACAACGCGCCCATCTAGTGCGTCATTCCCGCGCAGGCGGGAATCCAGCTGGAATATCCGCTACGCGGGGTGTTTTGAATAACTGGATTCCCGCCTGCGCGGGAATGACAGAAGTTATAGGTGAGGCGCAAGGTTGCGGCGCAGATACTCGTGAAAATGCAGCATGCCATCTTCGGTGGGTGACTGATAGGGGCCGTGCTCTTCAATGCCTCGCTGATACAACGATTTGCGTCCCTGATTCATGCGTACGCAGATCACGTCATCTTCAATGGCCGTTTCGTTATAGGCTTTCTGTTCCGCTTCGACGTATTCGCGCTCGAACAATACGATGTCTTCCAGATAATAGAATTCGACGATGTTGGTGCAGGCTTCCGCGCCGCGAGGAACCAAGGTGCTGATGACCAGCGTGCCGGGATACCACTCGACCATGATGTTAGGGTAGTAAGTCAGCCAGATGGCGCCATATTTTGGCAATTTTCCGCCATGGTAGCGCAGCACCTGTTCCTGCCAGTCGCCATACGCTGCGCTGCCGACTTTTTGCAGGGCATTTTTGATGCCGACGGTCTGTACGCTGTACTGCTCGCCAAATTCCCATTTCAGATCGTCGCAATCGACGAAATTGCCTAAGCCCGGATGGAACGGCACGACGTGGTAGTCTTCCAGATACACCTCGATGAAGGTTTTCCAGTTGAAGGCGTATTCATCCACCTGTACTCGGTCCAGCATATAGCCAGAAAAATCAAGATCTTGCATTACGCCAACTTTAGCCAGATCTTTTGCAATATCGCGCTCACCGGAGAACAGCAAGCCGTTCCAGTTTTGCAGCGGTGATTTGTTCAGATGCAAACAGGGATTTTCCGGGAAATGTGGTGCGCCCAGTAATTCGCCATCGGTCTTATAGGTCCAGCGATGCAGCGGACAAACAATATGTTGCGCATTGCCACGGCCTTGCAGCATGGTCGCCTGGCGGTGGCGGCAGATATTGGAGAGCAGTTCCACGCCGTTCGGGTTGCGTACCAGCATTTGCGCCTCGTCGCGTAATACCTGATAGTCGCCCATGTTGGGCACCATCAGTTCGTGACCAACGTAGTTCGGTCCTAGTTCAAACAGCATACGCTGCTCCGTCTCCAAAACCTTGGGGTCGAAATACCAGGCTAAAGGTGGTTGCACCTGAGCCGGAGTGAGTTGATTAGTGATATTGGACAAACCCAAACCATCCTTACTGTGAATATGTTTATTACGGGGAAGATCGTGATTTTCCCTTAAATCGGGGGGGAGGGCAACAAAAATTGGCTCTGACTGGTTGCGTTGGGTAAAATAGGCGTCTTTCCTATGCAGAAGAATGAAATGGTCGGAAAATCTCAAAAACCGTTGGGCTATGAAGCGGCGATGGTCGAGTTAGAGCAGATTGTCGCCGATATGGAGGCGGGCAAGCTGACGCTGGAAGATTCGCTGGCGGCTTATAAACGGGGTGCGGAGTTGCTGACATTTTGTCGCAGCCGTCTTGAGGATGCGCAGCAGCAGGTGCGCGTGCTCGAAGATGGCGTTTTGAAAGAGCTGGGCGAGGTGATTTGATGAATACTGATTTTTCCGCTTGGGCTGTCGCCCGGCAAAGTCGATTTGAAGAAGTGCTGCGCGACGTTTTGCCGCAGCCCGAGATTGCGCCGCAGCGTTTGCATCAGGCAATGCGCTACGCCGTGTTGGATGGTGGCAAGCGGGTGCGCCCCCTGCTGGCTTTCGCTGCGGGTGAATTGGCCGCTGCTGAGGTGGAGCGTGTCAATATCGTGGCGGCCGCAGTCGAGTTGATCCACGCTTATTCGCTGGTGCATGACGACATGCCTTGTATGGATGACGACGTGTTGCGCCGGGGGAAGCCGACTTGTCATGTGCAGTATGACGAAGCGACCGCCTTGTTAGTTGGCGACAGTCTGCAATCTCTGGCGTTTCAGTTGCTGGTGGAGCACCGTCTTAGTGATGGCCCGCAGCAGCAGTTGGCGATGATCAAGTTGCTGGCGGTGGCGTCCGGTTCGCGCGGTATGGCGGGCGGTCAGGCGATCGATCTGGACAGTGTTGGTAAGTCATTGAGCCTGCCTGAGCTGGAATTTATGCACATCCATAAGACCGGTGCGCTGATTCGTGCCGCCGTCTTGCTGGGTGCGCAGTGCGGTCATGTCTCGGCTGAGCAACTGGCTAAACTGGATCATTACGGTAAATGCGTGGGGCTGGCGTTTCAGGTAGTGGACGATGTCCTCGACGCTGAAGCGGATACCGCGACCTTGGGTAAGACCGCCGGTAAGGATGAAGATAACGACAAGCCGACTTATGTTAGTTTGCTGGGTGTGGTCGCCGCGCGGGAGATGGTAAAAAATCTGCACGCAGAAGCGCTGGATAGTCTGGTCGATTTCGGCGATGCCGGGCAGCGCCTGCGCGAACTGGCTGATTTCATTGTGTTGAGAAAGTTTTGATGTATTCCCTGCTCGATACCATCCAAACCCCGGAGGATTTGCGTCAGTTGACGCGCGAACAGTTACCGCAACTGGCGCGTGAGTTGCGTGAATTTTTGATCGAATCAGTCAGTAAGACTGGCGGTCATCTGTCTTCAAATCTTGGTACGGTGGAACTGACCGTCGCCCTGCATGCCATCTACAACACGCCGGAAGATAGGCTGGTATGGGATGTTGGTCATCAAACCTATGTGCATAAAATTTTGACCGGACGCCGAGAGGCGATGAAAACACTGCGTATGGCGGGTGGACTTGCCGGTTTTCCCAAGCGTGAGGAGAGTCCTTACGATACCTTTGGCACGGGACATTCCAGTACCTCGATTTCAGCCGCGCTAGGTATGGCGGTCGCCGCGCAATTATCCGGTTCCGAGCGCCGCGCCGTGGCGATCATTGGTGACGGGGCGATGACTGGGGGGATGGCGTTTGAGGCGCTCAACAATGCGGGGGCGATGAACGCCAATTTGCTGGTGATTCTCAACGACAACGATATGTCGATCTCGCGTCCGGTCGGTGCGCTGAATAATTATCTGGCGCGACTGATGTCCGGACGCTTCTACGCCGCGATGCGCCGTGGTAGTGAAAAAGTCCTGAAGGGTCTGCCACCGGTGCTGGAGTTTGCCAAACGTGCCGAAGAACATGTCAAAGGCATGGTCACGCCCAGCACCTTGTTTGAAGAATTTGGCTTTAACTATATCGGCCCGATCGACGGCCACGATCTGAACGCCTTGCTGGACACGCTGGGCAACATCCGTCAGCTCGAAGGTCCGCAGTTTTTGCATGTGGTCACGCAAAAAGGTCGTGGTTACCCGCTGGCCGAAGAAGACTGTCTGCTCTATCACGGCGTGGGTAAATTCGACCGGACCAATGGTATCGTGCAAAAGCAGGCGAGCAAACCCACTTATACCGAGGTGTTTGGTCGTTGGTTGTGCGATATGGCGGCGAAGGATGATCGCTTAGTCGGGATTACACCGGCGATGTGCGAAGGCTCCGGCATGCCGGAATTTGCAAAACAATACCCAACTCGCTATTTCGATGTAGGTATTGCCGAGCAGCACGCGTTAACCTTTGCCGCCGGACTTGCTTGTGACGGGTATAAACCGGTGGTGGCGATCTACTCGACTTTCTTGCAGCGCGCCTATGATCAGTTGATACACGACATCGCGATACAAAAACTCCCTGTTGTGCTGGCGATCGACCGGGGCGGACTGGTGGGCGCAGATGGCGCGACCCATGCGGGCAGTTTTGATCTGTCCTTCTTGCGCTGCATACCGAATATGACGGTGATGACGCCGTCCGACGAGAATGAATGCCGTCAGATGCTCTACACCGCGATGACGTTGGATACGCCGAGTGCGGTGCGCTATCCGCGCGGCATGGGGCCAGGCGTGGCGGTTGTGGATGAAATGCAGGCGCTGCCGCTGGGACGCGGCGAAGTGCGCCGAAAAGGTAAGCGCGTGGCGATTTTAGCCTTCGGTTCCATGCTGGCGCCCGCGATGCTGGCAGGTGAAGAATTGGATGCTACCGTGGTTAACATGCGCTTCGTCAAGCCACTGGATGTGGCGCTGGTGCAACGCCTGGCGGCAGAACATGAGTTGCTGGTTACAGTGGAAGAGAATACGGTGCAGGGCGGGGCGGGCAGTGCGGTGGCTGAATGTGTGACGGGTGTAACGATGCTGAATCTGGGTTTGCCGGATCGCTTTATCGAACAGGGTGAGCACGCGCAGATGCTGGCTGACTGCGGTCTGAGTGCCGCCGGTCTGATTCGTACAATAAATAGCAAATTGACCAAGTAAATTTGTCGGGATTGGTTATAATTCCCGCTATCCGAAATCTATTAGAAGGCTTACTTATGAACGCTCCAATAGCTGATGTGCAGAATCTGGCTGATTTACGACAGATTGCCATTAATCGTGTCGGCATCAAAGGCATACGCCATCCTGTAAAAGTACAAGACAAGAGTGTCGGCGTGCAGCACACCATCGCCACCTTCAATATGTATGTGCATCTGCCGCACAACTTTAAGGGCACGCATATGTCTCGCTTTGTCGAGATTTTGAATCGCCACGAACGTGAAATTTCCGTTGAGTCGTATGAGAGCATCCTGCGAGAGATGGTGAAACTGCTGGAAGCGGAGTCCGGTTACATCGAGATGAGCTTCCCGTACTTCGTCAATAAGACTGCGCCGGTATCAGGTGTACAGAGTTTGCTCGATTACGATGTGACGCTGATCGGCGAAATGAAAGATGGCAAAGCCAGCGTGACGATGAAAGTGCTGGTGCCGGTGACTAGCCTTTGCCCCTGTTCCAAGAAAATTTCCGAGCGCGGTGCGCACAATCAGCGCTCCCACGTGACCATCACGCTGCGCACCAACAGCTTCGTCTGGATCGAAGATGTGGTCGCGATCGCCGAGAAACAGGCGTCCTGCGAGTTGTACGGTTTGCTCAAACGCCCGGATGAAAAATACGTCACCGAACGCGCTTATGACAACCCTAAGTTCGTCGAAGACATGGTGCGCGATGTGGCGGCTGTGCTCAATGCCGATGATAGGGTAGATGCCTATATCGTCGAATCCGAGAATTTTGAGTCTATCCACAATCATTCGGCCTATGCGCTGATCGAAAGAGACAAAACTCAGGGTTGAGAAAATAGAATTGAGGATTGAGTGAAAGGCGGTGTGGCTTTTCCTCAATCCTTTCTCCTCACTCCTCACTCCTCACTCCTCACTCCTCACTCCTCTATGCTCCCTATCGCTATCTTTCGTCATCTGGCAATCGAAGGACCCGGTTTTCTGGCCGGGTTTCTCGATGAGAGCAACATTCCCTGGCAACTGATCGCCATCGATGCTGGACACGCTGTTCCTCAATCTGCACAAGGTTTTTCCGGTCTGGTATTTATGGGCGGGCCGATGAGCGTGAATGACGATCTGCCGTGGATAGCGCAGGAACTGGCCTTGATACGGGATGCGGTGGCGCACGATATTCCAGTGCTTGGCCACTGTCTGGGCGGACAGTTGATTTCAAAGGCGCTGGGCGGAAGTGTTGCGAAAAATCCAATCAAGGAAATCGGCTGGTGTAGCGTGGCAGTGGCTGATAATGCAATTGCGCGCAACTGGTTCGGCGCTGCACTACACTTTGATGCCTTTCACTGGCACGGTGAAACCTTTACCCTGCCGCAAGGGGCTGTTCATCTGTTGTCCAGCGAGCACTGCGCTAATCAGGCTTACGCCATCGGCCCGCATCTGGCTTTGCAATGCCATATCGAAATGACCGGGACGATGATAGAAGACTGGTGCGCAGCGGGTGAGGATGAACTCTCAGCTAGTGCAGCCAGCCCTGCGGTGCAGACGGCGCAACTCATTAAGCAGTCAATAGCGCAAAAACTTCCGCTCCTGCATGAAGTCGCTGTGCGGTTGTATACGCGCTGGCTGGCCGGTGTTCCGAGATAATGGATACGCTCTCAAAGTTGCGCAGCGGGCAACTAGCAGGCATCAAACGGCTGGACTTGTCGTGCGGCTTAACGCAGTTTCCCGTTGAAATCTTCGATCTGGCCGATACGCTTGAAATTCTCAATATCTCCGGCAATGCGCTATCGACGCTGCCGGATGAGCTAGCTAGACTGCATAAACTGCGCGTGATCTTTTGTTCCGACAATCAATACACCGAAGTGCCGGAAGTCTTGGGTCGTTGTCCGAATCTCGAAATGATCGGATTTAAAGCAAATAAAATCAATCGATTGAGCGCTGCGGCTTTGCCTCGTGCTTTGCGCTGGCTAATTCTGACCGACAATCAACTCATCGAATTGCCCGCACAGATCGGGCAATGCACCCGTTTGCAGAAACTGATGCTGGCGGGTAATCATTTGCAGCGCCTGCCGGATGAAATGGCGGCGTGCCGCAATCTGGAGTTGCTGAGGATTTCCGCCAATCACTTCGAGTCTTTGCCTGAATGGCTGTTGTCTCTGCCGCACCTGGCGTGGTTAGCTTACGCCGGAAACCCTTTTGTCGATGTATTGGAAGCCGCTTCCGTCGCGAAACAGGAAATCACGCATATTCATTGGCATGGTCTTGATTTACAACAAAAATTGGGTGAAGGTGCGTCCGGCATCATTCATCAGGCTGGCTGGCAAACGCCGGAAGGTTTAACGCACGTCGCGGTTAAGTTGTTTAAGGGCGCAGTGACCAGCGACGGGCTGCCAAAAAGCGAAAAGGCAGCGTGTCTGGCCGCCGGTATACACCCCAATCTAATCCCGGTCACGGGCAAAATCAGCGGTCATCCCGAGGGCGTGGCAGGGTTGGTGATGGAGTTGATCGAAGCGCATTTCATCAATCTGGCCGGTCCTCCCAGTCTGGAATCCTGTACTCGTGACATCTATCCTGCCGGCACGACATTTTCTCTGTCTATGGTTTTAGCTATGGCGCAGGGTATCGCCTCGGCCGCAGAACAGTTGCATGCTCGCGGCATCATGCACGGCGATTTGTATGCGCACAACATATTGTGGGATGAGCAGGGCGATTGCCTGCTGGGCGACTTCGGTGCGGCGTCATTCGTTCCGCCGGATCAGGGCGTCGCGCTCGAACGTATTGAGGTGCGCGCTTTTGCTTGTTTATTGGAAGAGTTGCTTGAACGTTGCGCAGAGCAAGCAACGGGGCTGTGGGACTTACAGCGCTGCTGTGCTCAAACCGATGTCGATGCCAGACCCTTGTTCGCGGAAATTAACAAGAGCCTGGGTAACTATTTGATTTAATTTGTAATTAAACTTTTTCTAATACGGCAGCGAAGAAACCATCGGTGGCGTGCAGGTTGGGGCGCAGCTCCAGATAATCACCCATCTCCATCGGGATCTTCTGTTGCTTCAATACTTCGCCCGCGGGAAGCAGCACAAAGTCGGGATGACTGGCGAGGAAAGCTGTCACGATGTTCTGGTTTTCTTCAGGCAGTATGCTGCAAGTTGCATAGACCAGACGACCGCCTTTTTTCACCAGACGACTGGCAGATGCCAAAATAGCAGTTTGTTTCTGATTGAGTTCAGCGATGCTTTGCGGTGACTGGCGGAACTTCAGATCCGGATTGCGGCGCAAGGTGCCCAGTCCGCTGCACGGTGCATCAACCAGCACGCGGTCGATCTTGCCGGACAGGCGTTTTACCTTGAGATCGTTCTCATGCGCGATCAGCATAGGCTGAATGTTGGAGGCGCCCGAACGTTTCAGGCGCGGCTTGAGATTAGCCAGACGTTTTTCGGATACGTCCATTGCGTACAATCGACCTTGTGAATTCATCAGTGCAGAGAGCATCAGCGTCTTGCCGCCTGCACCCGCGCAGAAATCCACCACCATGTCGTTGCGTTTCGGTGCTAACAAAAATCCCAACAACTGGCTGCCCTCATCCTGTACTTCAACTTTACCCTCGGTGAACAGCGCATCCTTGTTCAGCGGAATTTTTTCCTTGAGGCGGATGCCGATCGGCGAGTAGGGCGTGGGCGTCGCATCGATATTCTGTTCTTGCAGTTGCAGCAGCACGTCTTCGCGTTTTGCCAACAGGGTGTTGACGCGGATATCCAGCGGCGCGCCCAGTTGCATAGCCTGACCCAGCGTTAAGATTTCCTCGTCCGAGTAGGAGGTGCGCATTTTTTCGATCAGCCATTCAGGCAGTTCGGCCTGGATGGACAGCGACTGGCCTTCGTATTGCATGCCTTTTGCCGTCGCCAACCATTCGGCTTCATCGCGTTTCAACACCGGTTGAATTTCGCGCATGTTATAGCCGCCAAATTTCACCAGATAGGCTAACGCCATGCGGCGCGGTGTGGCTTTTCCGTCGCAGGCGGCTTCCAGCAGCAAGCGGTGGCGCAATACGCCAAAGGAGGTTTCGGCGACGATGGCGCGCTCGTTTGAACCGATGCGCTCGTTCTTGAAGAAATAGCGCAGGGTGGTGTCAGCGGGATGTTCCAGCGGCAAAATGGTGCGCAGCGCGAGGATGACGAGGTCTAAACGGTATTCGGTAATCAGCATGACAATATTAATCTAAAGGTTCAAGTGCGGAGTTTAACAGTTAAAAACTGGGACGGGTGAAGGTGTTTTTTTCTTGAGCGACGATGGGGTGACGATATGCCGGAGCGATATTGTCGAACCCGGTTATGTCGAGGAGAGGCAAATGGTGTGAAATATTTATGAAAGTCGGGCAAATTTACGGGTTTTGTAAGGGAGGTGTAAGTTGACGTGTGTAATATGTTGCAAGGATTCCGGTGGTCAGGCAAGTGCCGTTTGCTTCGGTCAGGTTTGTGCTAATTCGGATAGTCAGCATTTTCCTGCTATTAGGTGTGTCATCGATACTTTTTTTATCTTAATTAGGGCGTACAAAAAATGGTTAAATTTAGAGTGGAGACGGTACTGGATAACGTTACCGGTTACTATTTTAAAGAAGTTTATTGCGATGAAGAAAGCACCCCTTTGGTTGCCGGGAAACCGATTTACCGCAGCCGTGAACAGGCAATAGCTGATGCCATACAAATATTAAAAAATGGAATGCATGTACAGCTAAATGCGGCTTGTCTGGCTGCGTAATGAACAGTGCACTCGCGGTGCACTCGCGGGGTCAGTTCTCACATTCCAACATTTTCAGCAAATAGGTGTGCAATCGAAAATTATATAACTAAATGATTATATTGTATTTTTAAATTAATCTAAATCAAATCCCGGTAAACAGCAAATCCAGCGCTGCGATAATTTCGTCGCGTTGTACTTTTAGCGAGACGACTTTTTCGCCGAGTGAGCGATGAGTAACGCCGGCAAGTTCAGCGCTGGACATAACAACCAAGTTATTATCGACAGTAAATTTCGGATTAAGCTTGCTGGCCGACAATCCCATCGCTTCTGCCCTTACCAGCGGTACGACAACGCGGGTTGCCAACCTATCCAGCAAGTCTGCCTGAACATCCAGCAGATAAGGAATAGCCTGACTGGTTGAGCTATTCGGATTGAGATACACATCGAACTGTGCCATTAAAATCTTCGCAACCCGTCGCTGAATGCGCCATCTGATTCGATTCTGCGGTTGTACTCATCCAGCGCGGCCCGGTTATCTGCCAGCCACTGGCTTTGCTTCGCCTGACGGACAAGTTCGATCAATTGTAATTCCAGTGTCTGCGAAAGATTGATATTGAGCTGTTTAGCTTGCTGCAACAGATCTGCGTTGATGCTGAGATTAGCTGATTTTTTGGCAGCAGTACTGTGAAATTCTACGGCATTCATGACTATATTCTCGTGAGTAATGCGCATAATCTACCCGCATTATTTACGCAGGTCAAACACCTCGGCGCATGACAAGCGCAAATATAAGTATGGAGGATTAACTTTTTGAGTGACCAACCGGATAGTTGCAAATCGTCAAGTGCGGCTTAGTTTCGTTTTATGAACGACGAGTACAAAAATAGTTGCCAGTAAGTTGAGTCTTTTATTCTTCTGATACCCGGATTTCAGAGATCACCATTTCGCCGGCAATTGCGCCGCTGCGGTCGATTTGACGGATTTTGACAGGCAGTAATCGATACTCCAGTCCCAGCCAGATTTCCAGCCCCTCTTCACCGGGCGCGTGCACCTTGCGGAGCGGCAAGGCATGCAGTTTGCCAAGACGGGTCTGGATTTCTTCTTCTTCGCCTACGGTCAGCGCATAACGTTCCAGTTTCTTGCCGTTGCTGATGTAAATCGTCACGATGGGTTCATCCAGCGGTAATTGCGAGAGCTGATACATAAAACTCAGCATGTCCTGAGTCAGTTCAGGCAGTGTGGTCGTGCTCCCGCTGGAAAAATTCAGTTGCTTGTTTTTCCAGTCGAAATCGGCGGTTAAAGTTTGTTTCCCGCCTGAGGTGAGCTTATTTTCGCTGAATTTATCTGGGTGCAGCCCGCGTGTGCTGACCGTGCCGCTGCTTTGCTGATTTAATTCATAGGTCTTGAACAGGCTGGCGATGCCGGTGGTGTTCATGCCGACCTGCAAGGTGTAGCTGCCATCGGCTTTGATGTCCAGCCGGTGACGCGCCTCGCCAACAGAGAAATTCGTGCCCTTGTAAACGACGAAGGTGAGCTGCGCCTGTTTGGGTAAGGGGTGGGCAGGTTTGCTCTCTACGACAGGTTCTTCCTGTACTGGCGGCTTCTGCTCGGGCACCTCGGAAAGCACGGGTTCTTCAGGTGGCGCGATCACTCCCGATTCAGCTAGTACGGGAGTGCTGATCCCGACTGCTGCCACGGATTCGGGGAGCGGTGCTTTAGGTGCGATTTTGGGTGGAGGTTCACGTTTTGGTGCCGGATTTACGGCAGGTAGCGCTTCCAATTTCGCGGTGAGCGGCGGCAGTGTGACTTCGACGGCGGGGAGTTCGATTAACTTAGGGCCGAACAACAGGACTGCGTGTATCAGCAGCGATACGGCGAGGGCCACCATGATGCCGATTGAGGGTCGTTCCCGGGAGCTTTGCAGCAAGACATTCACGGTGTGATTATAAGCCCGCTCAATATTTGCGTGTACTGATCGCCGTTGGCTTCAGTAATGATCATCTTGCAGGGTAATTGCTGCTCCGAGCACAACCAGATTTCAGTATGGTTCTCGCCCGGTTTACCCTGGTTGTCGAGATAAACGCTGTCGAATTGACCTGCCGGCGTGTCCAGTTTTTGATGCGCACCAATGGCGTAATGATAGTTGTCCAATTTATTGCCGTTGGTCATGGCGAAGTCTAGGGCGCTTTGCCTTTCTAAGGGTACAAACATAAATTGATACATTGCGCTGAGGCGGTCCTGCGTGCCGTCGGGCAGGTCGAGCTTGGTGCGTTCTTCGAGGTGTATCAGGGTGAGTTTCGTCTCTGACCAGTTGAATTCAGCCTTGAGTTCTTTCTCAGGTTTGCCTTCCCGTTTGCTCTCGAAGCGTTGCGGACGCAATCCCAGTTTATCGACCAGGCCACTGCTGGTTAAGAAGAGCTTTTCGGGTTTGAAGGCGGCCAGCAGGCCGAGCGGTGTGGTGGTGCTGGTCAGTGTGTAGTGATCCCTGTTTCGACTGTAGTTTTCTTCGAGCAGCCCGATCTTCATGCCTCGACTGAATATTTCATAGGTGGCCTGAACGTGATCCGGCACTGCCGCAAAGGCAGGGGCGTAAAAAAATAGCCAGAACGATACAAATAGCTTCATCGTTATTCCAGTGCGGGTGATATCAGTGCCAGATTAGGCGGAGTGTGGATGCGGGACACGACACGTCCTTCGCTACTCAGTGCAACTTGATCAGCGCACAACCAGCGTATGGCTTGCGGGAAAATACGATGCTCTTCCTGTAATACTCGGGCGGACAAACCGGCTTCAGTGTCATCCGGTAAGACGGCGACAGCGGCCTGAATGATGATGGGGCCGTGATCCAAATCGGGCGTGACAAAATGCACCGTACAGCCGTGTATCTTCACGCCATCCGCCAGTGCGCGTGCGTGCGTGTTTAAGCCGGTGTAAGAGGGCAGAAGCGAGGGATGAATGTTGATTAAACGGCCGTGATAGTGCGTCACGAAGCTGGCGGTGAGGATGCGCATAAAACCGGCCAGGATGACAAAGTCGGGTTGAAAACCGTCGATGACCTGCGCCAGTGCCGCATCGAAACTTGCTCGATCAGGGTGGTCGCGATGGGATACTACAGCCGTTGGAATGCCGTGCTCATTGGCAAAAGCGAGACCGCCCGCATCTGCTTTATTGCTGATGACTGCCGCGATACGTCCGTTCAGGCTGGTCGTCAGCAGGCTCTGCATATTGCTGCCGCGACCGGAGATGAGAATGACGATGTTTTTCATGTTGATAGGCGAGGTGGTAGTGCGGAACGTAAAGCGGTTCCGCCGGACCAAACGATTACTTTACTTGCGTTTGATGTTCTTCGCCACTTCTTGCACGTATCACACCGATCTTTGTGACGGCCTCACCGGCTTCTTGCAACTGGCTGATGGCTTTGTCTGCATCCGCAGTCGCCACGATCACGACCATGCCGATGCCGCAGTTGAAGGTGCGATACATTTCCTGTTCGGCGACATTGCCTTGTTCTTGTAACCATTTGAATAATTTAGGTAATTCCCATGATTTACTGTCGATATCGGCGACAACATTGGCTGGTAGGACGCGCGGCACGTTTTCTGTGATACCGCCGCCGGTGATGTGTGCCATGCCTTTGATGGTTAGTGTTTGCATCAGTGCTAACAGCGGTTTCACGTAGATGCGGGTCGGTGCCATGATGACATCACGCAAGATGCGCTCGCCGTCGAATTTGGCGGACATATCAGGGTTGCTGCGTTCGATGATCTTGCGCACCAGCGAGTAACCGTTCGAATGTGCGCCGTTGGAGGCCATGCCCAGTACCACGTCACCCGGAGCGATATTAGCGCCGGTGATGATGTTGGCTTTTTCCACCACGCCTACAGCAAAACCGGCCAGATCGTATTCGCCGACCGGGTACATGCCAGGCATTTCAGCCGTTTCACCACCGATCAGCGCGCAACCTGCCTGTTCGCAACCGTTCGCGATGCCTTTGATGACTTCGGTAGCCGCCGCTACGTTCAGTTTGCCGCAAGCGAAATAGTCCAGGAAAAACAGAGGTTCAGCACCCTGAACCAGAATGTCGTTAACGCTCATGCCGACCAGATCGATGCCGACGGTGTCGTGAATATTCAGTTCAAAGGCCAGTTTTAGTTTGGTGCCCACGCCATCGGTGCCGGAGACGAGCACCGGTTCCTTGTACTTCTTGGAGATCTCCACTAGGCCGCCGAACCCGCCGATACCGGAGAGCACTTCGGGGCGCATGGTGCGTTTGGCGTAAGGCTTGATGTTTTCAACCAACTGGTCACCGGCGTCGATATCGACACCCGCATCGCGGTAGGAAAGACCTGCGCCTGGAGTCGGAGTGTTTGGAGTGTTCAAGTTGCGTTCTCGCTTTCGTCAGGATAAAAAATATCCCTTAATTTTTAATAAGTTATGTATTTTTTGCCGGTGTTCAGTGGCGCGATGGACAAGATTAGCGTAGCTGTCCAGGTTGCAAACAGCAATACGCGCGCTGACATCCGTATTTGTCAGGCCAAATTATATTCTAATGGCTCAAGTATTTCCGTAATATTCGACACGGTTACCGGGTTAGTCTCTAGTATCACGTAAAATTAGTGCCGCAGCGTTAAAGTAATTTGTTGGGGATTAGGTGGCAGATTCAACGCTGAAGAGCTACTTTTGTAAGATAATTACCACGTGTAGCGTTTTTTGTAATCAGGAGTTTTCTAGTGAATGGTATGTTTAAAAAATTTGTCGCTGCGACTTGCGTGCTCGCGCTGACTTCATGCGCAGCCCTTATTCCCAAAGAACATTTAATTCCCAAGGCGCAGTTGGTCAGCACGATGCAGAAACAATTCCCGCTGCACTGGGACAAGGGGGGCGGACTATTGAGCATCACGATGGATGTTCCTCAGCTGGTATTACTTCCGGTTCCGAATCGCGTTGGTATGAATGGTCATTTTCAGGCTCATGCGGCGCTGGTTGATATTGAGGGAGATTTTACGGCTAGCAGTCAGTTGCGTTACGATCCGGCGCAACGGGCGGTTTTTTTGCAGGCAGCGAGTCTGGATGCGTTAAATTTGAGGAAAGGGAATAATTTTGCCGAGATGCTGCGTCCCTATATCAGTCGTATATTGAATGATTACGCGGCTAAACACCCCCTCTATCGCTTTAAGCCCGATGAGTTGGTGGTACTGGGTGTCAAGGTGGAAGTTGACGGTATCGTGGTCACGGCTGATGGCGTGATGTTAAAGCTGCGCACGATGCCATAGCTTACCGTTTCAATGGGGCTTGATTGTTCAGTAAAATTGACACGGCTTATGGTGTTGATGTTTGAACCTGTATACGATGGGGGACGATGGTTAAATCGAGATGATTTGGGCTGGTTTCGTGTCATCGAGTTGATCGCAATTGGGAGGCGCACGATGTTCGGTTATGATGCACAAAGCCTTAAGCATTTCCTTAAAATTTGAAGCCACCCGCAGGACTGATTGTTGTTATAGCTTGAATGAGAAAATCAATAAAGGGGCAAATGTGTTATGCAAATCGAACAAATGAGTTGGGCAGCAAATTCAGGTTGGACGTCTAAACCAGATTTTGCGGCAGAGGCTGATCTGGTGCTGGTGTTTGCAGACAACGCCTATTTTCAGACGGAAGCGTGTTATACCCAATTGCAGGCATTATTTCCGAAGGCGCATATCGTCGGGTGTACCTCTTCAGGTAATGTGAAGGGCGTGGAAATTAGCGATGTGAATATGGTGGCGACGGTTGTTAAGCTGGAACGTTCCAAAATCCGTTTAGCTTCGGTTGATATGCAAGCCGGTGAGGACATGATACAACTGGGGCTGCGTCTGATGAATCAACTGACGGATGCCGATTTGCGCCATGCGTTTATTTTGTCTGATGGTTTGCAAGTCAATGGCAGTAAGCTTGCCATGGGGCTGAACCAGAGTGGCGTGCCGATTACCGGTGGGCTCGCCGGAGATGGACCGCGTTTCGGAAAAACCTGGGTGATGGCTGATGCGCCTGCCAGATCGGGCCGTATCGCGGCATTGGGATTTTACGGAGCTGTGAGTATCAAGAGCGGGTGCTTTGCCGGGTGGGAAGAGTTTGGCGCTGAGCGTCGTGTGACCCGATCGGCGGGTAATATCGTCTATGAAATTGACGGTGAGCCGGCGCTGGGGTTGTATAAACGCTATCTGGGAGAACAGGCCGCTCAGTTGCCTGCCAGTGGATTGCGTTTTCCGCTAAGTATTCAGGCCACTAAAGCCGATTTGGCACTGATCCGTACCCTGTTGGCGGTCGACGAAGAGGTGGGTAGCCTGACTTTTGCTGGAGATGTGCCTCAAGGGTATTTGTGTAAGCTGATGAGAACGAATCTGGATAGTTTGATCGATAGCGCAGGTCTGGCGGCAAGTGCTGCGCAACCTGCCGATCAGGATGGCACGGGCTTATGCCTGGTTGTTAGTTGCGTCGGTCGACGTATGGTGATGGGTCAGTTGACGGAAGAAGAGTTGGAGATCGTTCAGGATAAACTGGGTGATGCAACGACGATCGCTGGATTCTACTCCTATGGCGAGTTGGCTCCCTTTAGCGATGTCATGCAGTGTCAGCTGCACAATCAAACCATGACACTGACTACGCTCTATGAATAGGCGGCTTATGCATCGTTTGCTCGAACGTCAGTTACGGCGGCAACTGGGACGTGATTTTGTGCCGGATGCGGCGATGCAGTCGTTCCTGGATATCGTCGATGACTATTATCACGAAGTAGATAAAGAGCAGCGACTGCTACAAAATGCTCTGCTGACGAATGCCGCCGAGCTCAATGCGGTAAATGTGCGCATGCGTGTGCAGAACGCGGAAATGACGCACACGCTGCTCAATACCCTGAGCGATGGGGTGTATGCCACTGACTTGCTCGGCCGGTTGACATTCATGAACGCAGCGGCCGAGAAAAAGCTGGGCTGGCAGGAGCATGAGTTAATGGGGCTGCCGGTACACGAACAGGTGCAATGCCGGTTCGCGGATGGTGAGCCGTTATCGGTGGAAAACTACCCGCATATGAAAGTGATCACCAACGGGGAGCCGGTGCAGGACAACGGAATTTTCGTCGATCGGGGTGGGCTGCGCATTCCGGTTGAATACCGCTCCAGTCCCGTTATACAGGAAGGTAAAATCAGCGGTGCATTGGTGTCATTTCAGGACACCAGTTTGCGTCTGGATGCCGCCAATAAGCTGCGTCTGGCCAACGAGCGGCAGAAAAAAATGCTCGGCGAGTTGGAGTTCCAGCAAAGGGCGCTGGATGAGCATGCAATTGTCAGCGTGGCCGACAGTCGTGGACTTATCCTCTATGCCAACAACAGATTCAGCGAGAGCAGTCAATACACGACAGAAGAATTGACCGGGCGCGATCATCGTTTGCTCAATTCCGGATATCACCCCAAGGTGTTTTTCACGAATATGTGGAAAACAATCATGGCGGGCCAGGTGTGGCATGGCGAAATCAGGAATCGTCGCAAGGACGGAACCTACTACTGGGTCGAGTCGACCATCGTGCCCTTTATGGATGCGGAAGGGAAACCTGAACGCTATATTTCCGTGCGTACCGATATCACGGTGCGTAAGGAGATGGAAGAGCAGTTGGTCGAGCAGCGTGCGTTCTATGAGCGCATCAGCGAGACGATGGGGGAAGGCTTGTATGTGCAAGACGCGGCGGGGCATTGCATTTATCTGAACTCGGAAGCGGAACACTTGTTGGGCTGGACGCGGGAAGAGTTTATCGGTCGTCAGGTACACAACACCATCCACACCTATACTGCTGAGGGCGCGGCATTGTCGGCAGAGGATTGTCCGATTATGCTCGCGGTAAAGAAGAACGGGGATTGGAGTGGTGACGATCAGATGTTCGTGCGTCGTGATGGCACCTCCTTTCCGGTTGAAGCGACTTCCCGTGCGATTGCCCGCAATGGAGAAAATGACGGTTCCGTCGTGGCGTTTTCGGATATTTCCGAGCGCAAGAAAAATGAATTATTTATCAGGCTGGCGCAAGAACGTCTCAATCTGGCGCTGGAAGGATCGGGTCTTGCGTTGTGGGATTGGGACGTCGCGCATGATCATATTTATATGAGTGACAGGTGGTCGTTGATGATGGGTGGCGTGCAGCAGGATGTGGTGCTGAGCAGTTCGCAACTGTACGGCATGGTGCATCCGGATGAGCGTCAGGGTATCGAGGATGAATTAATTGCCGTGCTCAAAGGGCAGGAAGAGTTTTATTCGGTTGAGTTTCGTGTGCGTCATCATGACGGACGCTGGGTGTGGGTGCACACTCACGGCAAGGTGGTGGATCGTGATGCGGCAGGCCACGTGACGCGGATGACCGGGACCAACGCGGATATCACCGAGCGGCGCGAGGCGGATGAGACCTTGCGATGGGCGAAGGAGACCGCAGAAGCGGCCAGTCGTGCGAAAGGCGATTTTCTGGCCAACATGAGTCATGAAATACGCACCCCGATGAACGGGATCATCGGCATGACCGAGTTGGCGCTGGATACCGAACTCAGTCATGAGCAGCGCGAGTATCTGAATATGGTGCAATCCTCGGCCAGTGTTCTGCTCACCATACTCAACGATATTCTGGATTTTTCCAAGATTGAATCCGGCAAGATGGACATCGAGTATATTGAGTTCTCACTCGAGCACATGTTGCGGGAGACGATGAAATCGCTGGCTGTGCGCGCGCACCAGAAACAGCTGGAATTGTTGCTGCATGTGGCGCCCGATGTGCCTGACCGTTTGTTGGGTGATCCCGGGCGTTTGCGTCAGGTAATCGTTAATCTGGTCGGTAATGCGATTAAATTCACCGCGACGGGTGAGATTGAAGTCGAGGTGTTGCGCATGGCGGGGGCTACGCCCGGATGTGCCCGTTTGCAGTTCTCGGTTAGGGATACCGGCATAGGGATACCGGCTGATAAATTTAAGACGATTTTTGAGTCATTCTCACAAGCCGACACCTCGACCACGAGGCGCTATGGAGGTACCGGCTTAGGATTGACGATCTCGGCGCAGTTGGTTCAACTGATGGGGGGGCAAATTGTCCTCGAGAGCAAATTGGGGAAGGGGAGTAATTTTTGCTTTACGGTGGAAATGGCGATGCTCTCGGATAGTCCTTTGGCCGATTACCAGCAGACAGGGCGCGTCGCCGGTATGACGGTACTGATTGCCGATGATAATGCGACCAATCGCCATCTTTTGCAGGAAATGCTGGGTAACTGGAAGATGTTGCCCACCGTCACCAGCAGTGCTCAGGAAGCGCTAGAAGAACTGATCCGAGCCTCGGAGGCGGGATCCCCTTACGGGTTTGTCTTGTTGGATTGGAAGATGCCGGACATGGATGGTTTTCAACTAATAGAACGGATACGTCAGCATCCGGAGTATCTCGTCAAAACCATGATGATGCTCACCTCGGAAGGTCAGCGCGGACATGCGGCACGCTGCCGTGAATTGGGTGTGTCCGCCTATTTGATGAAACCGATTGCACAGTCCGAGTTGTTCGATGCGATGATGACGGCGATGGGCGACTCGCAACATCTGGCGCCGCTGACCACCAGGCATTCGCTAAAGGAAATGCGTCGCAGCTTGAATTTGTTATTGGCAGAAGACAATGCGGTGAACCAGACACTGGCCACACGTTTGCTGGAAAAACTGGGGCACAAGGTTACGGTGGCCAATAATGGTATTGAAGCCGTCGAACACTGGCAGAACGGTCAGTTCGACGCTATTTTGATGGATGTCGATATGCCGCTGATGAACGGCTATCAGGCAACCCGAAAAATACGCGAACTGGAGGCCGGCACGGCGTCGCATGTGCATATCGTGGCGATAACGGCGCATGCGATGCAGGGTGCGCGCGAAGAAAGTCTGTCGCACGGTATGGATGGTTATCTGACTAAGCCGATCGATACGGAAGCATTATGGCATGAACTGGACAGTTTGGCTCAGCGTGCCGAAGTGGAAAGTCCTCAGCGTCAGTCGCAGCAGCTTGTTGCCGATTTTGATCAGGCCAGACGAATGATGGGGGACGATAAAGAGTTGTTCGGTGAGATCGCGGCGCTATTTCTGGTTGATGCGCCACCCTATCTGCAGTCTATCCACGATGGTCTGTTGCAGGGTGATGCTGCTAAAGTGCAGCATAGCGCGCATACGTTGAAAGGCATGGCGGGCATATTCTCAGCTGAACGCACTTTGCACGCGGCTGGGCGTGTAGAGCAAGCGGCAGGACAGCCGGAGTGCGAGTCTGCGGTGGCTGAACTGGAGATTGCGTTGTCTGAGTTAAGCGATGCGATTAAAAAATATCAATGGAAATAGATCGAAAATCAATATGATAGAAAATATAATCGACGCGCCCTTAAAAAAAAATAACCGGACCATTATTTTTATTTCGGACGGGACAGGGATTACGGCTGAAACGCTGGGGAATGGTCTGCTCTCGCAATTTCGTGATATCAACTTTCGTTATGTGCGCTTCCCGTTTACAGATAGCCCGGAAAAAGTCGAGGTTTGCTTAAAACGGATAGATGAAGTAGGACGGCAGGAGGGGGTGCGCCCTCTGGTTATCATGACCATGATGAATATGCAGATCAGCGCCTTGTTGCGTCAGGCCGATGCGCTGTTTCTGGACTTGTTCGAGGCATTCATTGCGCCGCTGGAGCAGGAGTTGGGGCAGCGATCAACGCATAGTGTGGGCTTGAGTCATGGTCAGGATAATCGCGAATACGCGAAACGGATCGCGGCGATGAATTTCGCGTTGGCGCACGACGATGGTGTTTCTGACATGGATTTGAAAAATGCCGACGTGATTCTGGTGGGCGTGTCTCGCAGCGGTAAGACGCCCACCAGTCTTTATCTGTCTCTGCAGTTTGGTCTCAAAGCTGCCAATTACCCGCTGATTCCGGAAGATTTTGATCGTGGACATTTGCCTGATACCTTGATGCCCTTTAGTGATAAGCTGTTCGGATTGACTATCGCGCCGGAACAATTGCACCGGATACGTGAAGAACGCCGCCCCAACAGCAATTATGCCTCGCTGAGTAATTGCCGTCGCGAAGTGGCCGCTGCGGAGAGCATGATGCGCCGTGCGGGGATTGCCTGGCTGGATATGACTTCTCGTTCGATCGAGGAAATTGCCGTTCATCTGGTCCAAGCGATCAACAAGAAGCATGAATCGGTTGAGTATGGGCGGAATTGATTGCTGCAGCTGCGCGCTAGGATGAGGTTGTCTGCATTTTTCAGCGCGCGGTTGATATGATCTGTATTAATAAATAAAAAAATTACTATAAATCTTTCTGCGTCATTGCAGATAATTCGGTAAGATTGCGATTGCGCGCAAATCTGGTGCGAGTTTCGTTAAGGTGATTATCCATTATGAAAATTCATGAGTATCAAGGTAAAGAAATACTGAGACAGTTCGGGGTAGCGACGCCGCTCGGAGTGGCATGCTTTAGTGTTGATGAGGCTGTTTCGGCCGCAGAGGGTTTGGGCGGTTCGGTTTGGGTCGTAAAGGCGCAAATACATGCCGGTGGACGAGGTAAGGGCGGTGGAGTTAAGGTTGCGAAGTCGCTAGAAGAAGTGCGCGCTGCGGCAAGCCAGATACTCGGCATGCACTTAGTCACCCATCAAACCGGACCTGAAGGTCAGGTGGTGCGACGCTTACTTGTTGAAGAAGGCGCGCAGATTGCCCGCGAGTTTTACTTGGGGATGGTGGTCGACCGCGACTCTCAGCGCGTGGCTTTGCTCGCCAGCAGTGAAGGCGGGATGGAAGTCGAAGAGGTTGCCAAAAATACCCCTGAAAAAATCCACACACTGCGCATTGACCCTGCGGCAGGTTTAGGTTTTGATGAGTCAGCCGAGGTGTTGCGCAAGATCGGAATTCCTGAGGCATCCGTTGCCGGGGCTGTGACGGTTTTACAGGGTTTATATCGCGCCTTCGTCGAGAAGGAAGCGATGCTCGCTGAAATCAATCCGCTGGTGTTAACTGCCGATGGTCGTGTGATTGCGCTTGATGCGAAGTTTAACTTCGACAGCAATGCGCTGTACCGTCACCCTGAAATCGTCGCTTACCGCGATCTCGATGAAGAAGATCCTGCTGAAATTGAAGCGTCCAAATTTGATTTGAGCTATATCTCGCTGGACGGTGATATCGCCTGTCTGGTCAACGGCGCAGGGCTTGCGATGGCAACCATGGATATCATCAAGTTGTATGGTGGCAATCCGGCGAATTTCCTGGATGTGGGCGGTGGTGCTACGCGTGAAAAAGTCACCGAAGCCTTCAAACTGATGCTGAAAAATCCGGATCTTAAAGCGATTCTGGTTAATATCTTTGGTGGCATCATGAAGTGCGACGTGATTGCAGAGGGAATTGTGGATGCCGTGCGTGAGGTTCAGTTGACCGTGCCTTTGGTGGTGCGACTGGAAGGAACCAACGTGGAGTTGGGCAAAAAAATTCTTGCGGATTCCGGGTTGCCGATTATTTCAGGCAACGATATGGCGGATGCCGCTCAAAAAGTTGTCGCTGCTGCAAGGGGTGCATAATGTCTATACTTATCGATAAAAATACCAGAGTCATGACTCAGGGCATGACTGGAAAAGTTGGCCAGTTTCACACCTTGGGTTGTCTGAACTATGCAAATGGCAGAAATTGCTTCGTTGCGGGTGTGACACCCAACAAGGGTGGGCAAAACTTCGAAGGTGTGCCGATCTACGACAGCGTCAAGGATGCCAAAGAACAAACTGGCGCGACCGTTTCGGTGATTTATGTGCCTCCCCCTTATGCTGCGGCGGCAATCGATGAAGCGGTCGAGGCAGATATTGATCTGGTGATTTGCATCACAGAAGGCATCCCTGTTCACGACATGATACGCACCCGTTACAAGATGCAAGGGCGTCGCACGTTGTTAATCGGGCCGAATTGTCCCGGACTGATTACTCCGGATGAAATCAAGATCGGCATCATGCCCGGGCATATCCACAAGAAGGGTCGTATCGGCGTGGTTTCGCGCTCAGGTACGCTCACATATGAAGCTGTTGGTCAGTTGAGCGCGTTAGGTTACGGTCAGTCCTCCTGCGTGGGTATCGGTGGTGATCCGATCAACGGCATGAAACATGTGGATATTCTGCGTCTGTTTAACGATGATCCTGACACCGATGCGGTGGTGATGGTGGGTGAAATCGGCGGTAGCGACGAAGAAGCCTGTGCGCGTTGGATCAAAGAAAACATGACAAAACCGGTAGTCGGCTTTATCGCCGGTGTTACAGCGCCTCCTGGAAAACGGATGGGGCATGCGGGGGCGATTATCTCCGGCGGTCAGGGCGGTGCGGATACCAAACTGGCTGTGATGGAAGAGTGTGGTATACATATCACGCGCAACCCGGCTGAAATGGGACGTGTTATGCAGAAAATACTAAAAGGCTGAGGCAGGATGAGGTAAAGTGGAAGGGAGAAGGGAAACGCTTCAGTTTCCTTTCTCCTTTTTGCCTTCCGCCTTATCCGATTTTGAAAGGAATGTTTTGTTAGAAATGCTTGTGACCACTCAATTCTGGGTGGATGTATTAAAGATTATTATGATCGACGTGCTGTTGTCGGGTGACAACGCCGTGGTGATCGCTTTAGCTTGTCGTAATTTGCCTCTTGAACAGCGTAAACAAGGCATACTGTTTGGTATGGCGGGCGCGGTCGTCTTGCGTATCGTGCTGACTTTCTTTGCTGTTAGCCTGTTGGCGCTGCCGTACCTTAAACTGGTCGGCGCATTTTTACTGATCTGGATCGGCATCAAACTGATCATGCCCGAAGAGGAGCACGATGAGGGAAGTATCAAGGCGGATGCGCGCTTGTTTGGTGCGGTCAAAACGATCATCGTCGCCGATTTTGTGATGAGTCTGGATAATGTGCTGGGTGTGGCTGCCGCCGCCAAGGGCAATGTGCCACTGCTGGTGTTCGGTTTGCTGATCAGTATTCCGTTGATAGCCTGGAGCAGTCAGTTGGTGTTGAAATTGATCGATCGTTTCCCCTATATTATCTACGGTGGAGGCGCATTGTTAGGTTACGTGGCCGGTGAAATGCTGGTCAGTGAGGTACGATTTGCGCCGTTGCTGGAAACGCAACAAATGCTGCACTGGTTGATTCCTGCTGCCAGTGCCGTGCTGGTGCTGGTGACCGGTAAATTGCTGGCGTTGAGTCAGGTCGCAGGAGATCGCGCGATCGACCTGCTGGACGCGTCTGTCATACCTGAAACCAGGACGAAGGAATAAAGATGAAAATACTGATTCCCATCGATGGCTCTGCCGGTTCGCAGCGGGCGGTGAACTATGTCATCAGTCATCTGGATACGTTTAAAACACCGCCTGCTGTTCTGCTGTTGAATGTACAGTGGAAGGTTGCTACGGCAAATGTAAAATTATTTATTAATCAAGATGTTATAAATGATTATTATCGGGAGCAGGGATTGTCTTCGCTACAGTCTGCCCGTGCTGCGTTGGATGAAGCGCAACTCTCCTATCAATATCATGTTAGTGTCGGTGGGCCCGCTGAAGCTATCACGCAATATGCTCGCGAACAGGCGGTGGATCAGATTGTGATGTGCAGACAAGGTGAGGGCGGTTTGCAGCTATTTTTGCTCGGCTCCGTGGTCGGAAAAGTGCTGCATTTAGCCGATTGTCCCGTGCTACTGATTAAATAAAGGTTTTCATATGAAATTGGAGCTGGCGCTGGAAATTGTTGCTCAGACGAATGCCGGGATGGTGCGCGCGCACAATGAAGATAGTATTGCCTTTGATGCCGCGTGCGGCTTGCTCGTTCTGGCCGATGGCATGGGTGGCTACAATGCCGGTGAGGTGGCGAGCGATATTGCCGTTAAGGTGATGCTGGAAGCCGTGACCGTTCCATTGAAGAAAAGCACGGCGGTAGCACTGGATCCGGCATCCGGGGATGAGCTGGCCATCGCCTTGTTAGGGCGCAGTATCCATCAGGCTAATACAGCGATTTTCGAGAAGTCAAGAAGTCATGCGCAATACGCTGGGATGGGTACCACTATTGTTTCAGCCTTGTTTTATGATAATCGTGTGGTGGTGGGGCACGTAGGGGACTCTCGTCTGTATCGCCTGCGTGGTGAGCAGCTGGAATTAATTACCCGTGATCACTCCTTGTTGCAGGAGCAGATCGATAGCGGCATGATCAGCGTCGAGAACGCGCGTCACTCGCGGAATAAAAATCTGGTTACACGTGCGGTCGGTATTGATGCGGATGTGGTCCCGGAAGTGCGTCTGTACGACGTGGAAGTAGGGGATATTTATCTGCTCTGCTCGGATGGATTGAACGATATGGTGGAGGACGACGATATTCAGTCTGTCCTCTATGCCATGCAGGGGAATTTGCCGCTGGCCGCTGAGCAGTTGATTCAAACAGCCAATGACAACGGTGGTCGGGACAATGTTTCAGTGATGTTGGTCAAAGTGAAGCAAGATTTTGCTCAGCCGCGCAGCTGGTTGTTAAGGCTGCTCGATTTGTTCAAAAAATAAAGGAGGAGCGTGATGACAACAAAATTGATACTCAGCCTGGATGGCGCGGTGATCGGAGAATACCCGCTGAACGCCCCGCGCATCACCATAGGTCGTAAACCTCACAATGACATCGTGGTCAACAACTTGGCAGTCAGCGGTGAGCACGCTGCGATCGTGACGATAGGGCATGATTCCTTTTTGGAAGATTTAAATAGCACCAATGGCGTATTGGTCAATGGCGCGCCGGTTAAAAAATACGTGTTGCAACATAATGATGTGATTGAAATCAGTAAATATCGGCTGAAGTATTTGAACGATAGACCCGTTCAGGCAAGTAGCGATGAGTTTGAAAGAACCATGATTTTACGTGCGCCGCAGCAGACGTATGCCGTGTCTGATAAATCAGGCGATACGGGGCAGTTTAAGGCTGCGGAAGTCGTTGCGGCGCCAGTTCAGCCTGTTCCACCTGAGCAGGTCAAGTCGTCCGCACCGCCGATTTTGTTAGCGGCCATACAAGTGTTGAACGGACCGAATGCCGGCCGCGAACTGAATCTGGTAAAAGGGTTAACTACGCTGGGTAAGCCGGGCGTGCAGGTCGCGGTGTTAACCCGTCGTCCACAGGGCTTTTTTATCACGCACGTGGAAGGGGCGAACTTCCCGTCCGTCAATGGCCATGTTCTTAGTGGTCAGCCGCACCCGTTGCAGGATCACGACCTCATCGAGCTGGCGGGAATCAAGATGGAATTCTATTTGAAAGGTTAATAGGTCATGAAGCTTAGGGTGTTAGGGTGCAGCGGCGGGATAGGAGGTAGTCTGCACACCACGTCTTTTTTACTTGATCGCGACATTTTGATTGATGCGGGGACGGGTGTGGGTGAGCTTAGTCTGGCCGAGTTGAGCGCAATCGATCATGTCTTTATCACGCATTCGCATCTGGATCATATTTGCAGTCTCCCCCTGATGCTCGATAGTGCGGCTTGGCAGCGCAAAGTGCCTGTGAAGGTTTATGCGACGGAAGAAACGCTGGATATCCTTAAGCAGCATATTTTTAACTGGATGATTTGGCCGGATTTTAGTCAAATTCCAGATGCCGAACATCCCGTTATGCGCTATCAGGCGATTACGGTGGGTGAGACAGTTGATTTGCAGGGCCGCAGGATTACTGCCGTGCCCGCAAATCACACGGTGCCTGCCGTGGGTTACCATCTCGACAGCGGCGAGGGCAGTCTGGTGTTTAGTGGTGACACCTATACCAATGACAGTCTATGGGCTGCAGTTAATCGTATCCAGAATTTACGTTACCTGATTATGGAAACAGCTTTTTCCAATGGCGAAAAGGAAATCGCTTTTCTCTCTAAACACTTGTGCCCCAGTTTGTTGGCCGATGAGTTGGCTAAATTTACGGGGGATGCTGACGTGTATATCACGCATTTGAAGCCGGATGAGGTGGAATTAATCATGGGTGAAATTGCCAGTTATTCCAGTGATCGTGATATCAAAATGCTACTTAATAATCAAGTGTTTGAATTTTAACTGGCAGATGAAGAACAGGACATGGCGTGAAACAGTATTCCGGCGGAAGTCGGATGCCCTCCGTTGTTGCACGGCAAGACAGGAGCAGGAATGAGTCAAGCAGAAAAAAATGCCCGTGATGCGAGTGCTAGACTTGAGTTCACCAAGAGCCTCAATCATGTCACCAATAAGATACATGCCACCAGCAATATCGATGAGATTATGCTGGATGTCAGCAAGGATATCTGCTCGCTGTTTAATGCGGACAGGTTGACGATTTTTGTCGTGGGCGAAGACAATGTATCGTTGATCTCCAAGGTTAAGACTGGCCTGAATTCCTTTAAGGATCTGAAACTGCCGATTGCCGAGCAGAGCGTGGCAGGCTATGTGGCTGTGCATAAAAAATTGCTCAACATCAAGGATGTCTACGACGAGCAAGAGCTATCTAAATACAGTACCCATTTGCGCTTTTTACAGGAAGTAGATCGGCGTACAGGTTATCGTACCAAACAAATGCTGGTGGCACCGATACTGGATGTGCACAGTGGCGATCTGGTGGGTGTGATTCAGGTCATCAACAATAAGGCGGGTACGCCTTTTTCTGCGGTGGTTGAAGAGGGTTTGCGTGAGTTGGCGCAGACTATGGCGGTGGCCTTGCGTCAGCGTCAGGAAAAGGCGACCGTCAGGACGAAATACGACTATCTGGTGACCGGAGCGGTGTTGTCCGTGGCCGAGTTCGAATTAGCCACCCGGACTGCGCGTCGCAAGGGCTTGGATATTGAAGATGTGTTGTTCGATGAATTCCAGGTGACAGCCTCCGCACTGGGTAAGGCGCTGTCCAGTTTCTTCGGGGTAAATTATGAACCGTTTAAGGCAGATCGCTTAAAGCCGGTGGAGCTGTTGCGCAATTTAAAGCGCGAGTATGTTGAGAGCAGTCACTGGTTGCCGATTGAAGAAACGCAGGAGGGTGTGGTGATACTCACCACTGATCCTGAGCGGATACAGACTTCCCGTGTTGTAAATAATATTTTCCCCAGAAACCGACTGGTCTATAAGGTTTGCTCGCAAAGAGAGTTTAAGCTCACGCTCGATTTGTTCTATGGCGGGAAGTCGGAGGGTGGATCAATAGGTGGACTGATTGCGGATGAATCATCCATGGATGATTTGCTGTTCAGCATGGGAGGCGAGGAGGAAGAACATGCCTCGATCAGCCAAGAGGACGTCAATGCGGCCGCTGACAATGAGTTAGTAAAACTGGTCAATAAAATCATCGTCGATGCCTACAAGATGGGCGCCTCTGATATTCACGTTGAACCGCAACCCGGTAAAGGCAAGACGCAAATCCGATTGCGCAAGGACGGTTCGCTGCTAAATTATATCGAGGTGCCGTCGACTTATCGAAATGCATTGGTGACACGGCTCAAGATCATGTGTGATCTAGATATTTCCGAGAAACGAAAACCGCAGGATGGCAAGATTAAGTTCAGAAACTTCGGGCCGCTGGATATAGAATTGCGCGTCGCGACGATTCCTTCGCAAGGTGGCGTGGAAGATGTGGTGATGCGGATTTTAGCGTCAGGTGAACCGTTGCCGCTGGAGAAAATGGGTTTTTCCGATCGTAATAATGACTTGATTAAGCGTACGGTCAGTAAACCTTATGGATTGTTTTTTGTCTGCGGGCCAACCGGTTCCGGTAAGACCACCACGTTGCATTCCATACTCAAATACATCAATAAGCCGGAAACCAAGATATGGACGGCGGAGGACCCGGTCGAAATTACCCAGAAGGGATTACGTCAGGTACAGATTAATAAGAAGGCAGGGCTGGACTTCCCAACCATCATGCGCGCTTTTTTACGCGCGGATCCTGACGTCATCATGGTCGGTGAAATGCGCGATAAGGAGACGGTCTCTATCGGTATTGAAGCTTCGCTGACAGGGCATCTGGTGTTAGCTACCTTGCACACCAACAGTGCGCCTGAATCGATTATTCGTTTGCTTGATATGGGGATGGATCCCTTTAACTTTTCGGATGCGCTGCTGGGTGTTCTGGCGCAGCGGTTGGCCAAACGGCTGTGCAGTGATTGTAAAAAACCGCATATTGCAACGGCCGATGAGCTCAAGTCCATGCTCTCTGAATACAGTGAGGAATTGAAGAATACGGTGACCTGGAAAATCGATCCGATGGCGGCCAGCAAGGCCTTGTATGAGCAATGGGTCAAACTTTTTGCCAACGATAAACGGCAGTTTATGATTTATACCCCGGTAGGGTGCGAAAAGTGTGCCGGTACGGGGTATCGTGGTCGGGTGGGTTTACATGAGTTGATGCTGGGCAGTGATCCGATTAAGAAGGCCATCCAGGAGCACGCTCGTGTCGCCGAATTGCTGGCCATCGCCCTTGATGAAGGGATGCATACCCTGAAACAGGACGGTATGGAAAAAGTGCTGCAGGGGATCACTGATATGCACCAGATTCGTGCGGTTTGTATCAAATAGTGCTGGTGAAACGTAAGTGGTAACTTGCAATCTTACCACTTGCAGCTTTCTCGACTACGCCAAACAATTTTGCTCACCTGAGCCGTTGGAGAAAATTGATTTAAGCAAAACTTCCGGCGTGAACTCGGATGACTTTTAGGTTAACTCGTCAGGATGGCTCGGTGAGAGTGGTAAGATAACGCAGCCAGTCAAAACAGGGGCCGGGATCGGTTTTTCGGCCTGGGGCTATGTCGCTATGTCCTGTGATGCCGCGTATGGGCAAGGCGGTGTGTAGCGCTATGGTGAGTTGATGCAACGCATCGTATTGCGCATCGGTAAAAGGTACGTTATCGCTGCCTTCGAGTTCGATGCCAACGGCAAAGTCATTGCAGCGAGACCTGCCTTGCCAGATTGATAGTCCCGCATGCCATGCGCGTTGCAAGACGGAGACAAACTGAATCAACTGGCCATCACGGCGGATGTAGAAGTGTGATGAAACGCGCCCCTCGGGTATGGTCTGATAATAGGGGTGTGCATTTCTATCCAGCGTGTTGGTGAATAATCGCTGTACACCATCGCCGCCGAATTCATCGGGCGGCAGGCTGATGTTATGGATCACGAGCAGTGAGATATCACCGGTCTCTCGTTTATCGAAATTGGGCGAAGGCAGGTGTTCGCAATCGGTAAGCCATCCTTGTTGGTCAATTTGCATCATCAGCACCTTCTGGATTTTTGATGCCCAGTCTCTCCATGCGATAGCGCATTGTGCGAAAGCTCAGTCCCAGCAGCTTGGCGGCAGCGGTGCGGTTGAAACGGGTTTGCTGCAGCGCGTTCTGTAAAGCCTCTTTTTCGACCATATCCAGATAGTCAGTCAAAGGATATTTTTCACGGATTTCATCGTTATCTGATGGCGTGTGAGAAATAGCGTGCAGATGTAAATCATCGACTGCAATGATGTCGCTTGAACGCAGCGCCAGTGCGCGCTCAATGATGTTTTCAAGCTCACGAACATTGCCTGGAAAGTCATATCGTTGTAGTGCGTGAAGCACTTTATCTGAAAATTGTACGCTTGATCCGGCGCGTAAGCGTTCCAGTGTATGTAATGCAATTTCGGGAATATCCTCACTCATTTCACGTAAGGCGGGCATCTGGATAGGGATGACATTAAGACGGTAATAGAGATCCTGTCGGAACAGTCCCCGCTTGACGCAATCAGCCAGATCGTTATGCGTTGCGCTAATCACCCTGACATCGACTGGTTCTTCCCGGGTAGCACCTATTTTTCTAACCTGTTTTTCCTGTATGGCGCGTAACAGTTTTACTTGCATTAACAGAGGTAAGTCCGCCACTTCATCGAGGAACAGCGTTCCACCATTTGCTGCCTGAAAAAATCCATCTCTATCCTTATCCGCCCCGGTAAACGCACCTTTTTTGTAGCCAAAGAATTCGCTTTCCATCAGGTTTTCAGGAATCGCGCCGCAGTTCACCGCAATAAAGGGTTGCTCGCGGCGGGCGCCACTTTGTACGATTAATCTGGCTGCTAACTCTTTGCCGCTGCCCGATTCGCCGCTGATATGAACCGGCGCCTGGCTGCGCGCTACACGCTCGATCATATCGCGCACCTTTTTCATAGCCGGTGAATGTCCTAGCAAGTGCTTTTTATCGGATGAATGCGGAGTCGGTAAGCTTAGTGCTGATTTGACCAGGGTGCGCAGTTGCGCGAGGGAAAGTGGTTTTGCCAGATAATCGAATGCGCCCGCTTTCAATACCGTGATCGCATTTTCCATATTGCCATGCGCTGTGATCACCGCCACCGGTATGTCCAGTCGTTTGGAGGTGATGAATTTGATAATGTCGAGACCGTCGCCATCCGGCATGCGCATATCGGTCAGACATAAATCATAGTGCTGTGTGGCTAATTTAGCCAAAGCCTCCTTCACCCCGTTCGCCTTGTCGATGAACAGGCCCATTTTGAGCAGGGTGATTTCCAGTAATTCAAGAATGTCCGGTTCATCATCAACCAGCAGCACGGTCTTGGACGTTGTGCCGTGTTGCAAAGTACGTTTATTGTTCTCCGTCATGTTGATGGTGCTCTCCAAAGGTAATGCTGAAGCAGGCGCCGGGTTCTGCGGTTTCGTCAGGATGATATTCTAGGCGCGCACCATTTGCTTCACATAATTCGCGTGCAATGTATAAACCCAGACCGGTTCCCTGTTCGGCGGTGGTGAAAAATGGCTCAAATAATTGGAGTTGATGTTTTGCTGTTATTCCTGGACCGTCGTCTTGCACTTCCAGGGTGACGCCACCGTTTTTTGTCCGTATGGTTAGCGTCAGGCTGTCAGTCTTGCGCTGACTGTAGTGCAGTGCATTGCTGCACAGGTTCCAGAGTACCTGATGTAAATGCCCACGGTCAAATGCAATCAGACAGTCCTGTTTTATATGCAAAGTGAGAATTCCGGGCGGCAGGCGCTCCGCCTGGTTGAACTCGTCGATAAAAACAGGTAACCAGGTCGCTAGGTCGATTTGTTCAGGCTGCGCCCTGTCGCGCCGGTTTAATTGCATGACGTCCTGAACAATCCGGTTGATGCGGAGGGTATTGTCTTGTATTAATTGTAGTAACCGAAGTTGTCTGGCGTCAATGCCTTCCTCTTGCAACAGTTCAGTCGCGTAACTGATGACGGACAAGGGGTTGCGTACCTCGTGAGCCAAATTCGCCGTGAGTCTCCCTAATGCGGCCAGTTTGATTTGTTGCGCCCCGGCTTGTATGCGTTTCATATCTTCCAGAAAAATCACCACCCCTTGCGTCGTGTCGCGTTCGATCGGGACAAAGTGTAATCGGGCTTGCAAGCCCCCATCCAGTTGCAGCGTGTCGCGCACGTTGAGTGCGTTGGATTGCCAGCGGGCATATTGCTCATGCAATAGTGGAAAGTGGTCAGCCAGTTTTCGATTAGTGGCATCAGAATTGCGCAGCAGGCGACATGCGCCCGGATTCATCTGTAGGATGGTTTCTTGTTCATCCAACACCAACACGCCGTCCTGCATGTCGCGCATCACCAAGCGATTGGCTTCTGCCATGCCGATTAAATCACGTCCTCTGCGTTGCGCAAGTTTTTGATTATAAAGTGCAAATTGTGCTAGTTTGTGCGCTAAACCCGCTACGGCGAAGTAGGACAGACAGAGCAGGGCAACTTGTACATAGAGCGTGACCGGTGCATCGTCGTGCAGTACGGCAAAAGTGTGCTCCAGCAGCGCTGCGATGCTGGCTAGGGCGGCGAAAAACAGGGTTATCTTACCGCGACTGACGATTCCGGCTACCGCTAGTGAAATCATCAGCAACAAGCCTACGCTGCTCTGTATCCCACCGCATGAGTGGGCTAATACGGTCAGTGCGATAATATCGCTGCCGATTTGTCCGGAGAGTTGCCATGCAAAGCCGCGCCAGCGCAGTCTTAAAGGAATGAAGGACAGGATGACTAAAGCCGCGTAGACGAAGCCCGTCACCAGGAATAACTGGCCCTTCGTTGCGCCGAACAGGGCGCCGGCATCAAATACTAGGGCGATGAAGACGATAAAACAGACCAGCGCCAGTCGATAGAGATTGAAATAATTCAGTGAGCGCCAGAAGTCGGCGGGAATGATATCTTCGGTGGCAGGTTGTGCATTCAAAACGCAATAAAACTATTTCTGATAGCTGTCACGGTGGGCTTTGCTGCAAAAAACACGCTCACCGTCACGGAGGCTCTCACCGGCAGGCAGGTGGACGCCGCACTGCAAACATTTCACCATGCTTTCGGTTACATCCTGCTTTTTTTCAGGAATCTTTCGGCTGTAAGATTTAATCAACAGGTAAACCAGCGCGGCGATGGCAATCAGAAATATCAAGCGACTCATATAAACTCCGTTGCGGTAATCCTGTTGAGATGAGCTGCCATCACCGCCTAGTACTGCCGTGTGGCAGCAAAATGTGCCAACTCAACCAGGCATGTTTTGTATTTTGAGTCAGGCAGGTCTGCAATCGCCAGACAGGCAAATTCAACTTCGCGCATGGCTTGCTGTCGGGTAAATTCCAGCGCACCGGTTGCGTGAATGATCTGCAACACGTCTGTAAATTTCTCCACATCGCCCTGTTCAATTGCGCCTCTGACCACCGTAGCCTGTTCCGGCGTACCGTGCTGCATGGCATAAATCAGTGGTAGCGTAGGCTTACCTTCTGCCAAGTCATCTCCCAAATGCTTGCCTGTTTCCTGCTCGTTCGCAGAGTAGTCTAGTACATCGTCGATGAGTTGAAACGCGGTTCCCAAGTGCATGCCGTATTTGGCTGCGGCTTCCTCTTCTTCCGGGGAGGATTTTGCAATAATTGCACCCAGACGCATGGCCGCTTCAAACAGTTTGGCGGTCTTGTAGTGGATAACGCGCATATAGTTTTCAGCGTCGACATCCGCGTCGTTGCAGTTAAGCAATTGCAGTACTTCGCCTTCGGCGATTACATTAGTGGCATCCGAGAGCGTTTGCATCACGCGCATTTCGCCGACTTCAACCATCATCTGGAAGGCGCGCGAATACAGGAAATCGCCGACTAGGATGCTGGCGGCGTTGCCGAACAGGGCATTGGCGGTTTCACGACCACGGCGTAAACCGGATTCATCCACGACATCATCGTGCAACAGGGTGGCGGTATGAATGAATTCGACCACCGCTGCCAGATCGTGATGAGCTGTTCCCTGATAGGAAAAAGCGTGTGCGGACAAGACGACCAGCGCGGGACGCAGGCGTTTGCCGCCGCTGCTGACGATGTATTCCGCCACCTGATTGACGAGCACCACTTCGGAGTACAGTCGCGTGCGAATTACCCGATCGACAGCAGCCATATCGACTGCGAGCAATTGATTGAAGTTATTTAAAAACACTTTCCGTCCTAATAGTTGCGCTGCGAACTTCTGAATGGTGGCTAATTATTATGCACACTCTTTTTGAATGTAACATTGTCTCATAGAAGTGTGCTTTGCCGCACGCATCAAGCTTGCGCGAAGCTGACTAAGTGAGTGTTTCGGGGTGATATTTCTTCTCGCCACGCCATAAATACCCTCCGATCAGGATGCCGACGGTACTTAGCAGCACGACATAGTGTGCGGGGGCCATCGCATCGAGAGGCAGAAACAGACTCACCAGCACCGGTGTCAGGCCACCGAAAATGGCATAGGCGACGTTGTAGGAGAAGGATAAACCGGAAAAACGCACCGCAGGCGGGAATGCCCGGACGGCGGTGCTTGGAATGACGCCGATGACGCCTACGAAAAACCCGCACAGCGCATAAAGCTCATTGATGGATTCGGGTGAGGTGGCCATGCGACTGTAGAGCAGCATCGACGTGAAGCCCAGCATGGCGCAGCCTGCCATCATGACCCGCCCCGCGCCGAAGCGATCCGACAGCGCGCCGAATACGATACAACCCGCGCTTAAAAACAGCGTGGCAATACTATTGGCGTGCAAGGCGACACCGACCGGAATCGCATAGAGTTTTTGCAGCAGGGGCGGGGTCATCAAGATCATGACGATGATGGCCGCCGACAGCAGCCAGGTCATCAGCATGGTGAGCAAAATCGCCGGGCGGTGTTCTCTGATCACCGTTTTGAGCGGCAGTTCATCGGCGAGCGCTTGTCTTGCCTGCATCTCCTTGAATACCGGGGTTTCATGCAGATACTGACGTAACCACACCGACAACAAGCCGAACAGGCCACCCAGGATAAACGGAATACGCCATCCTTCGCTGAGCAACTCTGCCGGGGTGTAATGTTTGTTGATCGCTGTGGCGACCAGTGAGCCCAGCAAGATTCCGCCGGTCAATCCTGCGGTGAGGGTGCCACAGGCAAAACCGGTGTGGCGAGAGGTTACATGTTCCGAGACGAACACCCATGCCCCGGGTACTTCGCCGCCGATCGCGGCACCCTGCATCACGCGCAGCGCCAGCAGCAAAATGGGTGCCCAGATGCCGATTATGGCATAAGTGGGCAACAGTCCGATCGCCAGAGTGGGTAAGGACATGAGTAAAATACTCAGCATAAACATACGCTTGCGACCTAGCAAGTCGCCGAAGTGCGCCATGATGATGCCGCCTAGGGGACGTGCCAGATAGCCTGCTGCAAAGATGCCGAAAGTTTGCAGTTGTCTTAGCCAGTCCGGCATATCCGCCGGGAAAAATAATTTACCGATCACCATCGCGAAGAACACGAAGATGATGAAATCGTAGAATTCCAGTGCGCCGCCTAAGGCGGACAGGGCCAGAGTTTTGTAATCGCTGCGTTTGAGTCCGGACATGTCTAGGATGATTTTAGGTTGGACTACAGACGCTTGCGCGATAAGTGTCTCAGTTATTTTATAGGTGATTAATCCGGTGTCGCGATGTTTAAGGGCCTGGGGTGTGATCGGTGTTCGATAAACTTCTCTTGCGCCTTAACCCGGAAGATACGGACCACTTCAGGGATTTTACGCAGGTTGCGCATGATGCTGGCTAGATGCATGCGGTTGTTAACTTCCAGCGTGAAATGCAGCGCGGTGTACTCCCCTTCGTTGGCGAAGTTGATGTCTTCAATGTTAGAGTCAGCCTCGGAAATCACGCTGGCGACTTTGGCCAACACGCCGCGCTGATTGGCGACCAGGAGTTTGATGCTGACCGGGAATGTGCGGGTGATATTTTTGTCCCACTCGACATCGAGCCATTGCCCACTATTGCTCCGGCCTTTGCGCAAGGACGGGCAATCGTGCGTGTGTACCACCAATCCCTGGCCGCTCTTGATGACGCCGATGATCGGGTCGCCTAGGATAGGATGGCAACAGGTCGCAAACTGCACGGCCATGCCTTCTGTGCCCAGAATGGTAATCACCGGGTTGCTCATCGGCTCGCCGGTGAGGGTTTCGCTGCCGCAGGCCAGTTGCCTTGCAACGACCATGTTAAGGCGTCGCCCCAGTCCAATATCGGCCAGAATTTCCTGGCGCGTTTTAATCCCGGTATCCTTGAGCAATTTGTTCCAGCAGGCGTCCTTGATGTCCGTCGGTTTGATGCCCAGTGAGTGCAGTGCTTGACCCAGCAGGCGTTCGCCCAGTTCTACTGATTCACCCGATTGCATGGTTTTCAGGAAGTGCCGAATGTGGCTGCGTGCCTTACTGGTGGTGACATAGGCGAGCCAGGCGGGATTGGGCTTGGCATGTGCTGCGGTGATGATTTCCACGCGATCGCCGTTGCGCAGCTCGGTGCGTAAAGGCACCAGTTCATGGTTGAGTTTGACGGCAATACAACGATTGCCGATATCTGTGTGTACGCTGTAGGCAAAATCCACTGCCGTCGCGCCGCGTGGCAGCGAGAGTATCTTCCCCTTGGGCGTAAATACATAGACAGCGTCGGGGAACAGATCTACTTTTAGATGTTCCATAAATTCGGCGGAGTTTTTGCTCTCGCTTAAACTTTCCAAGAGTTCCTGTAACCACTGGTGGGTCTTCTTGTGCAGTTCGTTGATCGACGAATGTCCGCTCTTGTACAGCCAGTGTGAGGCGACGCCGGCATCGGCAATTTTGTGCATCTCACGGGTGCGGATCTGGATTTCGATCGGCGTGCCGTAGGGACCGAACAAGGTCGTGTGCAGCGACTGGTAACCATTCATTTTCGGAATGGCGATGTAGTCCTTGAATTTGCCCGGTATCGGTTTATACAACCCATGCAAAGCGCCTATCGACAGATAGCAGGCAGGGGGGTCTTCCACCAGCACGCGAAAACCGTAGATATCCAGTACTTCTGAAAAAGCCAGCGATTTGCTCTGCATTTTCTTATAGATGCTGTAGATGTTTTTTTCGCGCCCCGACACTTCGGCTGCGATATTCTGGCTGGCCAGTTTCTGGCGGATGGCATCCAGTATCTTGCCAACGACCTCGCGGCGATTGCCTCGCGCTACCTTGAGGGCCTTGGCCAGCACAGCATAGCGATTCGGATATATATTTTTAAAGCTAAGATCTTGTAATTCCTGATATATTTCATTCAGTCCCAGGCGATTTGCGATCGGCACGTAAATTTCCATGGTCTCGCGGGCGATGCGTTCACATTTGTCCGGTCGCATAGAGTCCAGCGTGCGCATATTGTGCAATCTGTCCGCCAGTTTGATGAGAATGACGCGTACATCGCGGGCCATGGCCAGCAACATCTTGCGAAAGTTCTCGGCCTGTGCGTCCTCGCGCGTCTCGAACTGAATTTTTTCCAGCTTGCTCAAACCGTCGACCAGTTCGGCGACCGGTTTGCCAAACTTCTCGGCGATCTGTTCTGTGGTGATTTCGGTGTCTTCAACCACGTCATGCAGCAGGGCTGCAATAATGGATTGGGTGTCTAGTCGTAGCGGCGTAAGGATACGCGCCACTGCAATCGGGTGGGTGACATAAGGGTCGCCGGATTGGCGGGTTTGCCCCTGATGGGCGGCGCTGCTGTATTCAAGTGCTACGCGGACGTGTTCGACATCCTGCGGTTTCAGGTAGCCTGAAACTTCTTCGATCAGCAACTCTGAATCAGTCATCGCCACGTGCGGTCAGGGGAAAAGGCCGGGGTTAAGCCTGGCCGCGATTGAGAATTTCGATGCCGACTTTGCCTTTGCTGATTTCGCGTAAGGCAACAACCGTCGGTTTGTCGCGGCTATCAGAGACCAAATGCGATGCGCCGTTGGCAATCTGGCGAGCGCGGTAAGCGGCAGCCAAGGTCAGGTCGAAGCGATTCGGGATATGAACTAAACATTCTTCTACGGTAATGCGTGCCATGATTTACTCCGGGTTTTGTAATTGGTTAATTAGCTGTTGATGCCGAGCTAGTTGTTTGTTGCTGCGATGTCTGGCGGCGGTCACGACTGCGTTGAGTTGCTGTAGTGCCTCATTCAAATCATCGTTGATAATAACATAATCGAATTCGGCGACGTGCGCGACATCGTCACGAACCGCCGCCATACGGCGCGCGATGATTTCGCTGCTATCTTTACCGCGCCCTGTTAGCCGTTGTTCAAGTGCCTCAAGCGAGGGCGGTAGAATGAAGATGCTGATGCATTCGGGGAAGACTCTTCGAACCTGGGCTGCGCCCTGCCAGTCGATTTCCAGCAAAATGTCACGGTCTTTGGCATTTTCCTGACTGATCCATGTTTGCGAGGTGCCGTAATAATTGCCGTAAACTTCTGCGCTTTCCAAAAATTCTCCGGCAGTCGCCATGGCTTCAAACCGTTCGCGGCTGATAAAATGATAGGCTACGCCATCTATTTCTCCCTCGCGCGGAGATCTGGTGGTGTAGGAGACCGACAGGTCGATCTGCGGGTTGACCTTCAGTAAGGCATGCACCAGGCTGGTTTTGCCGGCCCCTGACGGTGCGCTGACGATGAATAAGCTTCCTGACATAAAAACTCCCAACGATATTGGTACGGGATGATATCCCGTAATATTTTGATTAATAATGGTTATTCAAGGTTTTGGATTTGTTCGCGCATTTGCTCGATGAGGATTTTCATTTCCATCGCGGTGCGCGACACTTCTGCATCCACCGACTTTGAACCCAAGGTGTTGGCTTCACGGTTTAATTCCTGCATCAGAAAATCGAGTCGTTTACCGACAGCGCCGCCCTGTTTGAGGATACGGTGCATTTCGGTGAGGTGGCTGGACAGACGTGATAATTCTTCATCTACATCGATCTTGCTGGCAAACAGGGTGATTTCCTGACGAATGCGTTCGTCCTCCGCGTTTTGCATCGCGTCCCTCAGGCGATTGATCAAGCGCGTCTCGTAGGCGGCGATCGCGGCCGGAACGTGTGGCATCACATCAAGACGCAGCGCTTCTATTTTTTCCAGGCGAACCATTAAAAATTCGCGGAGTTTCTCCCCTTCACGGGCGCGGGAGGCGGAAAATTCCTTTAAGGCGGTTTGCATCAGACCGGTCAGTGTCGCGCGCATCTCATCGGCGGACGCAGTGGGCGTTTCCAGCATGCCGTTCCAGCGCAGTACATCGACGACACTCAAACAGGCGGCGTCGGGCATGGCGGCTTGCACCTCGGTATTCCAGGCGGCGAGTTGTTTGAGCAGGTTGAGGTTGAGTGTCGTCCCGCCCAATAAGTCACGCGCAGCATAATTGATCCGGCATTCGACTTTGCCGCGTTGCAGTTGCGCGCTGATCAACTCGCGCAAGCCTCCTTCGAAGCAGCGCAACTCTTCGGGCATGCGCAACTGGATGTCTAAATAACGGTGATTGACCGCGCGTAGTTCCAATGACAGGGATCCTGCGGCAAAATCTGCGCTGGTATTGGCGTAGCCGGTCATGCTTAAAATCATGGTGTAGAGGTCCGATGCGAGAAATCGTTAATAAATAGCTGTCCGTCAGGGGCGCATTATATTACGATTGCAGACTATGAATTTCTCTATCCATCAAGCTAGTCACATCGGTAACCGTAAATACAACCAGGACAGGGTCGCCTACGCCTACAACAAAGAGACTTTGTTGTTGGTGCTCGCTGACGGCATGGGCGGGCACTTGCACGGAGAAATCGCCGCCGGATTGGCGATTGACACGTTTGTTAAATCCTTTGAGCAGCAGTCGGTTGAGATCGATCCGATTGAGTTTATGAGCGTTACGATGCGTGCCGCGCACCTGCGCATCATGGATTTGCCGCAACCGCTGGATCATGCGTTTCCGGGCACGACCTGTGTGGCCGCGTTGATTCAAAACGGTATGCTGTACTTCGGGCATGCGGGTGATTCACGTTTATATTTACAGCGTGGCGGTAAAACCGTTGCCCGCACCCTCGATCATTCGCCGGTGCAATCGTGGCTGGCCTTGGGCATCATCGACGAAGACGAGGCACGCACGCATCCTAAGCGTAACCAGATCAGCAATTGTCTGGGCGGGGTCGAGGATCTGTTCGAAATTGAGCTGGGCAAACCCGTTGCGCTGCAATCGGGCGATGTGATTTTTTTGTGCAGTGATGGTTTGAGCGGCCCGTTTTCAGATAAGGAGTTGGCTGCCGCGTTCGCCTTCGCGGTGACGCCGGTCGCGACCTCGCTGGATGATCTGATTGTCCGTGCCGTGGCGCGTGAAAAGGGCAAAGCTGATAACGCCACCGGACTAGCACTGCGCTGGGGTTCCAGCGAGGCGGTTCACGATACGAATGAGATTGTCGTTCAAGTACTCGATATAAGATAATTTCCAACTTCCAACTTCCAACTTCCAACTTCCAACTTCCAACTTCCAACTTCCTACTGACTTCTTATATTCCTATGCGCCCAAGCTCAAGAAACGCCAATCAACTGCGTGAAATACGCATGACACGTCATTACACAAAACACGCCGAAGGTTCGGTGCTGATCGAGTGCGGTGACACCAAAGTGATCTGCACCGCCAGCGTCGAAGAACGTGTTCCGCCGCACAAAAAAGGCAGTGGTGAAGGTTGGGTGACCGCCGAATACGGGATGTTGCCGCGTTCTACCGGTAGTCGCATGAGCCGTGAAGCCGCTAAAGGTAAGCAATCCGGCCGTACTCAGGAAATTCAGCGACTGATAGGGCGCAGTCTGCGCGCGGTGGTTGATTTGAAAAAATTGGGTGAGCGCACCATCCAGATCGATTGCGATGTGATTCAGGCCGATGGCGGCACGCGTACCGCCAGCATCACCGGTAGTTTTGTGGCGCTGCACGATGCGGTCAGCGGTCTGATCGCGAAGGGCTTGTTGCAGGAGAGCCCGATCAAGAATTTTGTCGCGGCCATCTCGGTCGGCGTATATGCCGGAAATCCTGTGCTAGATCTCGATTATATTGAAGATTCTGAATGCGACACTGATATGAATGTGGTGATGCTGGGCAACGGTCATTTTGTTGAAGTGCAGGGCACGGCTGAAGGTCAGGCTTTTTCACGCAGCGAGATGGATGCTTTGCTGGAATTGGCACAGGGCGGTATCGCCGAGCTGATCGCTATGCAGCGCGCGGTTCTTGCTGTGTAATTTAGAAGAACAAAATAATACGATGAAATGAAGCGTATTCAGCGCTACCCATAGCCCCTGCGCGCCGCCGAAGATAGCTGACAAATAGCGGTGCAGTTGGGCGAGGATTGTTTGAGTACGTGGCCGCGAAGCGGATCGTGCGAGTTCCGCAGCCCCGCTATTTGTTGGCTATCAAGGGTACGCCGCCTGTCTTGGAGAAAGGCGGCGCGGCAAACCGGGGTCGCCTTTTCTTGGGTTACTTTCTTTTGGCGACGCAAAAGAAAGTAACCAGCCGCCGGGCTGCCACCGGCAATAGTAAAAACCGATTTAGAACACCCACTATAAATCACATAGAGCCCTAATTTTGAGTGTCCGCTATAAATTACATAGAACTACTTTAATAATGAATAAGCTCGTTATCGCATCTAACAATGCCGGCAAGTTACGTGAGTTCGCGCACATGCTGGCACCAATCGGCATCGAAGTGCTGACCCAGTCGCAACTCGGTATCTCCGAGGCCGAAGAGCCTCACTGCACCTTTATCGAGAACGCATTGGCCAAGGCGCGGCACGTCAGTCGCTTGAGCGGATTGCCGGCACTGGCGGACGATTCCGGTATCTGCGTCGAAGCGCTGGGTGGTGCGCCGGGTGTCTATTCCGCGCGGTTTGCAGGCGATAACCCGAAGTCCGATGCCGCCAATAACCAAAAACTGCTGGCGGATATGCAGGACTTGAGCGATCGTCGCGCGCATTACTATTGCGTTCTGGTGCTGGTGCGTCATGCGGGTGACCCGCAGCCCATCATCGCCGAGGGCGAGTGGCACGGTGAAATTGCGCATGAAGAGCGCGGTGACGGTGGATTTGGCTACGACCCGATGTTCTGGTTGCCTGCATTAGGTAAGATGAGTTCTGAATTGAGCCACGAAGAAAAGCACGCCATCAGTCATCGCGGACAGGCGATGAAAGTGTTGCTGCAACGGTTGCGCTCTCTATGACGGCGTTGCATCCCGTATCGCTGAAAAGCAATACGGTCAATTTTACGGTTTTGCCGCCGCTATCGTTGTATATCCATATTCCCTGGTGCGTAAAAAAATGTCCTTATTGCGATTTCAATTCGCACGAGGCGCGCGCAGTACTTCCTGAGAAAGAATACATCGCCGCGCTGGTACGCGATCTGGAAATGGCTTTGCCGCAAATTTGGGGACGTAAAATCTATACGGTGTTCTTCGGAGGAGGTACGCCCAGTCTGTTATCGGGTGAGGGTGTTGCGGAAATTTTGCGTCAGGTACGCATGTTGCTGCCGCTGGCAGGGGACGCGGAGATCACGCTGGAAGCTAATCCGGGTACGGTGGAAGCGGCTAAATTCGCGGCCTACCGTGATGCCGGCGTCAATCGCTTGTCGATGGGGATACAGAGCTTTAACGACGGTCATCTGAAAGCTTTGGGGCGCATTCATACTGCCGATGAAGCGCGTGCCGCGATTGCCATTGCGCAGCAGCATTTCGATAACATAAATCTGGACCTGATGTATGCCTTGCCGGAGCAGACGCTGTCGCAGGCCATGCTGGATGTGAAAACCGCCTTGTCTTTTTCGCCTCAACATCTGTCTGCGTATCACTTGACGCTAGAACCCAACACGCTGTTTTATCGCAATCCGCCTAGCCTGCCTGACGATGACGCTAGTTGTGATATGCAGGAGGGAATCGGGGCGCTGCTGGCCGCGCACGGTTACCAGCACTACGAGACTTCCGCCTTCGCGCAGCCGAATCGCCGCTCCAAACACAACCTTAATTACTGGAAATTCGGCGACTACTTAGGCATCGGTGCAGGCGCGCATAGCAAACTCAGTTTTCCTAATAAAATCATACGTCAGGCGCGCTATAAGCAACCGCAAGCCTATATGCAGCAGGTGGCGTTAGGCAATCCGATACAAACTGAGAATGAAGTGGCGCTCGATGAACTGGGTTTTGAGTTCATGATGAACGCGTTGCGACTGAATCAGGGTTTTGACAGCAATCTGTTCGAGGAGCGCACCAGCCTGACTTTGCTGACTATGCGTCGTGAGTTGGAGACTGCGGAAAAACGCGGCTTGTTATTCAGAGACCATAAAAAAATCGCCCCGACGATACAGGGGCGACTTTTTCTAAACGATTTGCTGCAAATATTCTTGCGGGCTGAAAGCTAGGCCGCGACGATTATTTAGCTACATGGTGGTGAGGATGCGGGTTTTCTTTGCCATCAACCATGTCGTTTTCTTTATTGCAATGCTCGATGTATTCTTCTTTTTCCTTGCCTTGCAGCTTCATGCCGTCAGCGTTGGTTGAGCAATGCTGCTCTTTGTCGTGCTGTTTCATGGCGGCTACATGAGCAGGTGCGGCAAAATCATCCATGCATTTTTTCGTGAATGCTACGCGTTCAGCTGCAGGAACTTTAGCTGCTTTATCTGCGCAGTCATTGTGATCGTGAGCGAATGAAGGTGTTGCGAATGCTGCCAGCAGCAGGCAAGTCAGTGTGGCGATGTATTTCATGTTATCTCCCTAGTTTTATTGTACGATGAAAAAATGTTACAGTTTAGATTCTATCTCAAAGATTCATCTGAATCAAAGAAGCGTGTAAGGTAATGTAATAATTTTTTAATGGCCAGCAAAATTGCGGGTTATTTCCGCCGGAATACCAGATCCCATACGCCGTGACCCAGATTAATGCCGCGCTTCTCGAATTTGGTCAAAGGGCGATATTCGGGGCGCGGTGCATAGTCGGTGGCGGTATTTGCCAGCAGCGGTTCGGCGCTCAACACTTCGAGCACCTGTTCGGCGTAGTTTTCCCAATCGGTCGCGACGTGAATGTAGCCGCCGGATTTGAGTTTGGCCATCAGCTTTTCGATAAATGGCGCCTGGATCAGGCGGCGTTTGTTATGGCGCGCCTTGTGCCACGGATCGGGGAAGAATATGTGAACGCCATCTAGCGTCGCATCGCCTACCATGTCGCGCAACACCTCTACCGCATCGTGTTGAATGATGCGTATATTGGTCAGTCCTTGTTCGTCCATGACCTTGAATAAATTGCCCACGCCCGGCGTATGCACTTCCAGACAAAGGTAATCGTTTTGCGGATTCGCCTGGGCGATGGTGGCGGTGCTATCCCCCATGCCAAAGCCGATTTCCAGTATCTTGGGCGCGGTGCGGCCAAAAGCGGTGTCAAGGTTCAGTGGAGCCGCCGCATACGGGATACCGAAAACAGGTTGCAGGGTGTCTACGGCGCGCTGCTGTGCAACCGTGACGCGGCCTTGTCTGAGTACGTAACTGCGGATGTGGCGATTAACTTGAGTGCCGCGTAGCGACTCGTTTGCTTCCTCTCCCTCTAAAGGGAGAGGATTGAGGAGAGGGGGACAAGCTTGCTTGTCTTTGATGTCGTCGGCCATAGTGTTTAGCTGCGAACTGATGCGATGATGCCGGCAGTTGGCGAGCTGGGGCTGGCGCTGTAGAGCTTCTTCGGCATACGGCCTGCGAGATAAGCTTCGCGTCCGGCGGCGGTGGCCTTCTTCATGGCTGATGCCATTAATACGGGGCGTTGCGCACCTGCAATAGCGGTGTTCATCAAGACTCCGGCGCAACCCAGTTCCATGGCAATTGCCGCATCGGATGCCGTGCCCACGCCGGCATCGACGATCACAGGGACGCTGACGCGATCCATGATGAGTTGCAGATTCCAAGGATTCAAGATGCCCATGCCGGAGCCGATTAATGATGCCAAAGGCATGATAGCCACGCAACCGATGTCTTCGAGTTGTTTGGCGATGATAGGATCGTCCGAGGTGTAAACCATCACTTGAAAGCCTTCGGCGACCAGAGTTTTTGCGGCGGCAATGGTTTCAATCACGTTAGGATACAAAGATTGCGGGTCGCCTAACACTTCGAGTTTGACTAGACTGTGACCGTCCAGCAGTTCGCGAGCAAGACGTAATGTGCGCACAGCATCATCTGCGGTGTAACAGCCGGCGGTATTGGGTAAATAAGTGAACTTCGACATCGGTACGGCGTCGAGCAGGTTGGGCTCATTGGCGTTTTGGCCGAGATTGGTGCGGCGGATGGCGACGGTCACAATTTCGGCGCCGGACGCATCCAACGCTTCGCGTGTCTCGGCGAAATCCTTGTATTTGCCGGTGCCAACCAGCAGCCTAGATGAATAGCTTTTTCCTGCGATGATGAGCGGGTCGTTCATGTTGTTGTCCTTTGATTCTGTTTTATTGTTTTTTATGATGATTGGTGTGTCGGGATGAATCCCGACCTACACTTAGCCGCCGCCGACCGCGACAACGATCTCCAGCTTGTCGCCATCGGTTAGCGTTTTTTCTGCATATAGGCTGCGCGGCACGATATCTCCGTTACGCTCCAGTGCGATGCGTTTTCCGGTGTAACCCAGTTCCTCTATCATGGCAGCAATGCTGCAATTATGTGTCAGTTGGCGCGCTGCGCCGTTAATAAAGACAGTAATCACTTCAATTTACTCTTCAGTTACGCTAAAATGCGATGCTACCATGCGGGTGTAGTTCAATGGTAGAACGGCAGCTTCCCAAGCTGCATACGAGGGTTCGATCCCCTTCACCCGCTCCATCCGGCTTTAGTCTGAATAACCACACGCCCTGAAAAATATTATTGGCAATCAATAGGTTGTATTTTTTCGTGTCTTCGCGTATCAAGCGGCTGCGTCACCTGCACATAATTCAATCAGTTTGTTCGTCAATTGTGCGATGTCTATGGGTTTGCCGATGAAGCAGGTCATTCCGACAAGATTGCATTTTTCTTGCTCATCGAGCGTGACCCCAGCACTCATCGCCACGATGGGTATTTGGGTGAATCTGGCATCCTGACGAATAACACGGGTCGCTTCCAAACCGCCCATCACCGGCATCTGAATATCCATCAACACGACGTCATAGTGACCGGTCTGCAATTTTTCGATGGCTTCTTTGCCGTTATTGGCGATCTCCATCACTATACCGAGCTTTTTGAGTATGTGTTCGGCCAGTACTTGATTGAGCCGGTTGTCCTCCGCCAGCAAGACGCGTTTGCCCTGTAAATTGCCCACATTGTCCTGATATACCTGGTGACTGGCATTGAGTTCCTTGTTGTATTCGTCTATTTGCGAGGCGTCCGGCACGGTCAGGGTGATCTGGAGTTTGAAAATGCTGCCAGAGCCTAGCGTACTTTCGACGGCGATATCACCGCCCATCAGTTTAGCCAGATTGCGGCTGATGTTTAAGCCCAGTCCCGTTCCGCCAAAACGTCGGGTGATGGTATTGTCCGCCTGCATAAATGCCTGGAACAGATTCGCCGTCTGCTCTTCTGTCATGCCAATTCCGGTGTCCTGAACGCTGATGTTAAGGTCAATGCGCGCTTCGCTAAGTTGGGTGGCCTGCACCTCCAGCGTGACTTTGCCATGTTGAGTAAATTTAAGTGAGTTGCCTAACAGGTTGGTCAGTATTTGTCTTAATCTGAGCTGGTCGCCCAACAATAAGTTGGGGATTTTTTCGGCACGGATCAGGATAAATTCGAGACCTTTTTCTTGTGCGCGCAAACTGAACATCCGGTTCAGGCTGTGCAGCAGGGCGTCGAGGTTGAATACCGCGTTTTCGAATGACATTTGTCTGGCTTCAATTTTGGATAAGTCGAGTATGTCGTTGAGTATGCCGAGCAAGGATTTGGAAGAATCCTGAATCTGCCTCAGATAGCCGCGTTGCTCTTGCTGATTTTGACAATCTATGGCGAGATTGGTAAAACCGATGACAGCATTCATGGGCGTGCGAATTTCATGGGACATATTGGCCAGAAAGTCGCTTTTGGCACGGTTGGCCGATTCCGCCTTTTCTCTGGCCTGATTGAGCAACTGTTCCTGATGTTTACGCCCGGTGATGTCGTTGAAGACGACCACCGCGCCATCCAGTTTACTATGCGTGTGTATCGGCGAGGTGGCATATTCAACAGGAAAGTGGCTGCCATCCTTACACCACAGTATTTCGTCATCGATGTTGCGCGCGTGGCCATCGCGGCTGGTGGCATGCATGGGGCATGTGTCTACAGAATAGGGCGTGCCGTCAGGATGCGTGTGATGAACCCGGTCGTGCAGACGCGCACCGATCAGCTCATTGGCTTGGTAACCCAGCATCTTTGTCGCTTCCGCATTGATGAAGGTGCATATGCCGTCTGCCGTTTGTCCCCAGATGCCGCAGTTGGCTGATTCCAGTATCAGTCTCATCCGAGATTCACTCTCGTTGGTGATTTTCTTTGCATGGCCTAGGGATAAAAATGCATAGCTGATCAAAATCAACGCATCGCCGAGCAGGCTGAGCAGCAGGAAATTGCTCAGTCGTTCACGGTTCAAAGATTGAAACGTGGGCAGATCGGATTTTGCAAAAACTTTCAGGCCGTAATCGTCCAGATTGGTTGAGGCGATGACGTGAGGAGTGTTGCTAGTCCCTACGCTTTGCAAATTGCCGTGCTGCTGCCAGGGGGTAATCGTGAGTTCCGGGAAGCGGGTCCTCATGTAGAGGTCGTTTCTCGCCTTTTCACTCATCTGGTTTACGCCGGCGCTAGGGATCGACATCATCAGCATTTTCGGTGCATGCGCGAGAATGATCACTCCGTTGGTATCGACGACAAACGAATCGGTCTGTTTAGTCAGAAAAGCCAGATTCGGGATGTCTACCTTGGCGATGATGACGCCCTTAAATTTCCCGTCCTGCATGATCGGTGTGGCGAAGAATAATCCCGGTATATGGGTGATGCGGCCTACTGCATATTGTATGCTGTCTTTTCCGGTGAGTGCGTTGGCAAACCACTTCCGGTCGGTGTAGTTGGTTCCGATCAGGGGGCTGGCCTGATTCCAGTTGCTCGACGCGATGCAATCCCCGGCGGCATTGACCACGAAGATCAGATCCACGCGCAGGCTCTTTTGCACTTGATCAAGGTAGCGGCTCAGCCTGTTTAGTGTCGGGTCGGCATTCCAAAGTTGTACGGCTTCTTTTTTGGACAGGGTGGTCGGCTTTGGATCGTTGCCGAACTTGGCGATTGCCGCCTCGGTTTGTGCCGCATTTTTGAAGGTCTCGGGGACGCCTGCAATGTAGTGCAGATTAAGGCGGATGCTGTCGGCTTCCTGGTTGGCGGTGTCTTGAGTTCGGCCTAGTTCGTTCTTAATTAATACTTCAAGGTCGGAGACGAAATTTTGCTCTGAGATGCTCCAGGCAATCGCAACCCACAAGATAAGTAAACCTGAGATAGCAAGCAGAATCCGGATGGGGTTTTTCTCAAAAAATTTCAAAATATTCGACCTGGTGGTTGATAGGTACGGATTCGATATTATTTTCCAGCCTGACAGTCCTGTGCAAAATACACTTCGTTCCAACCATATCACATTTGGTTGGTTAACCATCGCTTGAAAAGATTTTTGAGTGTTATTTCTGATGCATGGTAATCCTCGCGACAAAGGCAATCGCCAGTATATTGGCCGTGATGGCGACATAACCGACTTTATCGTAACCGATGAGTTGTCCCGTTGGACTTTGTGTGGTGATAAATCCGGCCAGCATGGCCGCCAGTCCGCTGGCCAATTGCTGCATGGCTGAATTGAGCGACATGAAGGTGCCGCGCAGCTTGGGTTGTGCCGCTGAGGTGATGATCGCCATCGCGGGGATCATGCGACCCGAAACCAGTACGAAAAATACGGTGGTGCAAGACACCCACAGCCACAGCGGGGCGGATTGAATGTGGGTTACGGCGAACAGTGGCACGGTGGCGGCGATGGCAATCATGCGATAAATTTTGATCTTGCCGCGCTTGTCTGCCCAGCGTCCAATCGCACGTGAGGTCACCAGTGTGGCAGCGCCGCCGACCAGATAGACATAGAAAATATCGTGTTGAGCGATACCGATGTTAGCGACCGCGTAAACGGTGATGTAGGGGATCACGGTAAAGCCGGAAAACAGGATCAGCATGGTAAAGCCCAGCGCGCGCAGGTGATTGGCATCGCGCAGCACTTCAAACATGGCAGAGAAGGGGTGAGCGCGTTTAGCGGCGCTCAGGTGGTGGCGCACGTCGGGCAGGTGGCGCAGCGCGACGATCATAAACAGCACGGTGGTTGCGGCGATCAGGATAAATGGCGCGCGCCACTGAAAGTGGTTCGCCAGCCAGAGCGAGAGCGGTACGCCCGCCACGGTAGACAGAGAAAATGAAGCGGAAATCACGCCGCTAGCGGTAGCGCGGCGTTCGAACGGAATTAAGTCGCCGACTAGCGTTTGCACCATTGCGCCCATCACACCGCCGAAGGCGCCTGCCAGTCCGCGTGCGATCAGCAGTGTCGTGTAGGTCGGAGAAAGCCCGCAGGCTAAGGTCGCCAGACCGAACAAGGCAAACACGGTCAGCAGCAGGCGCTTGCGTTCGAATTTATCCACAAAAGTCGCGGCGAGCAATCCGGCGAATGCGGCGCTGAAACTGTAGGAGGCGACCAGAAAACCGAATTCATGGGTGGTGATGCTAAATTCGTGCATCAGGATAGGTCCTAGCGGCATCATGATCATGAAGTCGAGGATGTGGGAAAACTGCATGCCGGCTAAGGTCAGCAGCAAGTAACGCTCGCGTTTCGGGGTGAGGGTGGGATGCATGGCGTTGAGGGTGTTTGCGTAGACTTTATCTTAACAGAGTCAGGACGCTCAGAGCGGAACGGCGATGGTGATTTTCTCCACAGTTGTTGTGGGTAACTATGTGGACGGTAGTGTGGGATTAATGTGTAACTTATTGAATATAATGTATTTGTTGATGTTTGCTTGTTTTTTTTGCGAGTGGTGCCGGATGTGGGCCATGTCGAATCACATGGGGTCAATCACATGGGGTCAGTTCTCACATTCCAACACAGGAATCACATGGGGTCGTCACATGGGGTCAGTTCTCACATTCCAACATTTTCTTTGCCTTGCGCGTCAAACATGAAAGTGTATGGGCAGTTTGTGTTGAAAAGTGAGAACTGCCCCTAATTCTCGGTGGACCCTAATCCTCCGGTGATTTTCTCCACAGTTGTTGTGGATAACTATGTGGGTGGTCCTGTTGGGTTAATATATAATTTGTTGAATATAAACTATTTATTGAAGTTTTCTTGTTTTTGTCGCGCACGACAAATAATAGGGGATGTATTGCAGCATGCCCTTTTCGCGACGCGCAGTTTATTCCCGCGTTAGAATGGCCGGCATCCGCAGATAAATTTTATTCAGAGAAACGCATGATAGAACAACGTTTAGAAAACATCGAAACCAAAATTAGCTATCAGGAAGATATGGTTGAGGAGCTCAATAAAGTGGTTTATCAGCAGCAGCAAAAGTTGAACCACCTCGAAGCGGTTTGTGCCACTTTGACCCGACATATACAGTCGCTGGCCGAGGCGGGGCCTGAAGGTCGTGCGGTGAATGAAATGCCGCCACACTATTAATTTGCTATTTATTCAAATACTTATCATTGCTCGCTATGTCTCTGACCGATAAAACACGTACAGACGCCCATGAATTAATCGACTTCATCGATGCAAGTCCCAGTCCCTGGCATGCTGTGGCGAGTGCCGAGGCGCGCCTACAGACGGCGGGTTACATCCGGCTGGAGGAGGGCGAGCGCTGGCAATTAGCAAAAGACGCTCGCTATTACGTGGTGCGTGGTGCGTCTATGGTCGCTTTCGTTTCGGGCACGCTACCCATCGCGCAAACTGGTTTTCGCATCATCGGCGCGCATACCGATTCTCCCGGCTTAAGACTCAAGCCCAAGGCGGCTCTAGGTGGCGATGGTCTCGCGCGTCTGGGTGTAGAAATTTATGGCGGGCCGATACTGGCCACGTTCACCGATCGTGATTTGAGTCTGGCCGGTCGCGTCGTGTTGAAGAATGGCGCGGGTCAGGAAACACGCTTGCTGCGTTTCGAGCGGCCATTGTTGCGCTTGCCCAATCTGGCGATCCACATGAACCGCGATGTCAATGAACAGGGGTTAAAGCTCAATAAGCAAACTGAATTGCCGCTGATACTGGGGGCGCTGGGCGAAGGAGAGGATGCGGAAATCAACTTGCGCCGTTTGCTCTCAGATGCCGTGCAATCGGCGCCATCAGAGTTGGTCAGTTGGGATCTGGCGGTTTATGACGTGCAAAAGGGCTGCTTGTGGGGTGCTGACGAGGAGTTTATCGCGGACAGTCAGTTGGATAATCTGGCGTCCAGCCATGCCGCGCTCACGGCGCTGATCGCAACGAACACGCCTGCCGCCACCTGTGTGATGGCATTGTTCGATCATGAGGAAGTGGGCAGCGAGAGCGCAAGCGGGGCGGGCGGTAGTTTCGTCGCTGATGTGCTGGCCCGTATCTGTTTGCATGCTGCGCTGGACGAGGAGGACAGGCGGCGTGCCATGACTAAGAGTTTTTTCATCAGCGCCGACATGGCTCACGCTTATAACCCGAATTTTCCATCGGCTTATGAGCCTGCGCACAAGGTGAGGGTGAATGGCGGGCCGGTCATCAAGACCAACGTGAATCAGCGCTATGCGACCAATGCCGAAACGGCGGCGCGCTTTATCGGTTTTTGCGAGACGGCCGGTGTGCCCTACCAGCAGTATGCGCATCGCAGTGACTTGGGTTGCGGCAGCACCATCGGTCCGATTGTGGCGTCGCAACTGGGGATTGCCACGGTGGATGTGGGTTCCGCGATGTGGGCGATGCACAGTGCGCGCGAAAGTGCGGGGGCAGAAGATCACGCTTATATGATTGCGGCGATGATGGCGGCTTTTGCCAGTTGAAAAAATCTGTTGTAATTGATGTCAATATATTATTAATAATCAATTTGTTGCAGTGTTGTTTTGGCGGCACGCAGAGTTTCTGCGTTTAATTAAAGCGCAATGAATGACAGATAGCCGGAAAGCGGATCGCCTGTCAGTGGTAAAATCGCCGCTGAAAATTCATAACTCCCCAGATCATGTCGCAAGCCTCCTTCGTTCACCTCCGTCTGCACAGCGAATATTCCATTACCGATGGGATGGTACGCATCGATGAGGCGGTTGCGATGGCCAAAGCCGATGGCATGCCGGCGTTGGGGCTGACCGACCTGTCCAA
>CAISHO010000011.1 GCA_903885165.1 uncultured Nitrosomonadales bacterium
AGATGTTGCCCGGTATGGAATCCATGGCGACTATGATGATGAAGCAGAAGCTCAAAAAGCACGGCGTTGCTTCGCTGACTGAAGTGCGCGATCTGTGTCTGGAAGCGGATGTTAAATTTGTCGCCTGTCAGATGACCGTGGATCTGTTTGAATTCGATAAGAGTGAGTTCATCAAAGATGTTGAATACGCCGGTGCCGCAGCCTTCTTTGGCTTTGCAGGCGATACCGATATTTGTTTGTTTGTTTAATACCGCAGTCGCTATATCCTCAATCAGTTTCAATACAATAAATATACAGGGAGAACCGCATGAAATTGAATAAAATTGTTGTATCGATGTTCGCCGCAGGCGTTATGGCGTCACCCTTGGCTCATGCCACTGATGGTTACTTCTCAGATGGTTACGGGATGAAGGCAAAGGGCATGGCCGGTGTTGGTATCGCCTTGCCGCAAGACGCTTTAGCCGCTGCGAATAATCCAGCCGGTATGGTGATGGTCGGTGATCGCGTTGATTTGGGTGTGGATTTATTCAAACCATCGCGCGGTGCTGATATTGCAAATGCTGGTTTTGTAGTGAATGGTGCAAATGACGGTAATGGTAAGGGGCTGTTCGCTATCCCTGAATTCGGCTATAACAAAATGCTGGATGCTAAGAGCTCTCTGGGTGTGTCGGTTTACGGCAATGGCGGGATGAATACGCAATATAATGCGAACCTGTTTAGAGGCACAGGTCCTGCAGGTATCAACCTTGAACAACTGTTTATCGCGCCGACTTATGCGTTTAAGCTGAACGATAAGCATGCCATCGGTGTGTCTTTGAACTTGGTTTATCAAACTTTTTCTGCTACCGGTTTGCAGTCATTTCAAAACCCTGGATACACTAGTAACACAGCTGCTTTAACTGATAATGGTAAGGACAGTTCCACTGGTGTGGGTCTCAAGGTGGGCTGGACGGGTGAAGTGACTTCGACTGTTACGCTTGGTGCTACGTATCAACCCAAGACTAAAATGAGTAAATTCAGCAAGTATGCAGGTTTATTTGCCGAGCAGGGTGGTTTCGATATTCCGGCCAACTACGGTGTAGGTATTGCAGTGAAGGCGACGGATGCGACGACTGTTTCAGCTGACTACAAGGTCATTCAGTACAGCGGTGTTCCCGCTATTGCCAATACGCTGACTGCTGGAGGTCTTTTGGGAGCAGCCAACGGTATGGGTTTTGGTTGGACCGATGTCAAGGTGATTAAGCTGGGTGTCAGCCAGGTCCTGAACGATGCCTGGACGGTGCGTGCCGGCTACAGCCATAACACACAACCGATTCCAGCCAGTCAGACCATGTTCAATATCCTGGCTCCCGGTGTGGTTCAGGATCACCTGACATTGGGTGCCACTTGGAATGTATCTAAGCTAAATGAACTGACTGTGGGTTACATGCATGCCTTTAGTCAGACTGTAAATGGTCCGGGTGCAATTCCAGTACCAGGTTTCTTTGGTGGGGATGCCAATATTCATATGTATCAGGATTCACTGGGTTTTGCCTATAGCTGGAAGCTGTAATCGAACATTGACATCGATGTTTCAAGCAATAAAAAACCCGCCTAGGCGGGTTTTTTATTGCCATCTGTTTCGCAATTAGTACATGTGCTGACCGCCGTTAATGGATATATTTGCGCCTGTCACAAAAGCGGCCTCGTCGGATGACAGATAAGCCACCAGTCCTGCCACTTCATCCGGTTTGCCCAGACGCGATTGAGGAATCAGCGGCAAAATCTTGCTCTCCAGCACTTCCTGAGGAATCGCCATTACCATTTTGGTGCCGATGTAACCCGGTGAAATAGTGTTCACGGTTACGCCTTTTTCGCGACTTCCTGAGCCAGCGCCTTGGTAAATCCGTGCATACCCGCTTTGGCGGCGGCGTAGTTGGTCTGACCGAAGGCGCCTTTTTGTCCGTTCACCGAAGAAATGTTGATCACCCGTCCCCAGCCGCGAGTCGTCATCCCATCCATCACCTGCTTGGTCATGTTAAAGGCTGAATCCAGATTGGTGTGGATCACCGCATCCCAGTCGGCTTTGGTCATTTTCTTGAAAGTCATGTCGCGGGTGATACCGGCGTTATTAACCAGCACATCCACCGGGCCGATTTCCGATGCAACCTGTGTCACGCAGGCGGCGCAGGAGTCATAATCGGCCACATCGCAGGGGTAGGCATTGAAATCAAAGCCCTGATCGCGCATCGCGGTGAGCCACTCTTCCGCTTTGCTGTTATTGGGACTGTAGGTGGTCACGACTTTATATCCTAACGCGGCTAATTTAATGCAAATCGCTTCACCCAATCCTCCCATGCCGCCCGTTACCAGTGCTACTCTCTTCATTTTTGTCTCTCCTCATGATTATATTATCTTCAGGTTTGCGCGATCTTGACGGCTGTTTTTAAATCACCTCCGACGCGCTCATCATCACGGAGCGGTAAGACACTGTCAATTGATATTGCCTATCCGATCAAAAAATGATTAAACGTGAATTATGCTCAATTTTTTTATCATAAAGTGGCTTTATATTTGGCAATAATCGGCGAGGTGAGATAAACTTCTAATCGGTTCATCGGGTGTTACAACTTATAAAATTAATTCGAAAATCACGGGAGATATTATGGAAAGCGTAGTAATTGTTGCAGCAGCAAGAACAGCAGTTGGCAAATTTGGTGGCGCATTTGGTAATGTTTCAGCGGTCGATTTAGGTGCGACTGTGATACGTGATTTGTTGGCGCGTACCGGAGTAACGGGTGATCAGGTTGATGAGGTGATTTTAGGCCAGGTGCTGACCTCAGGTTCCGGACAAAACCCGGCTCGTCAGTCTGTGATTAAGGCGGGTTTGCCTCACGATGTGCCGGCCATAACCATCAATATGGTGTGCGGTTCCAGTCTCAAGGCGATCATGCTAGCTGCTCAGGCGATTAAGAGTGGCGATGCTGAAGTCGTGATCGCAGGCGGTCAGGAAAGCATGAGCACTTCACCTCACGTATTGAGTGGTTCACGTAACGGCCTGCGTATGGGCGATGGTAAGTTGGTCGACAGTATGATCGTGGATGGCTTGTGGGACGTCTACAACGACTACCACATGGGTGTGACGGCTGAAAATGTCGCTAAGCAATACGGTATCACACGTGCTGAACAGGATGAGTTTGCCTGCGCTTCCCAGAACAAGGCTGAATCGGCGCAAAAATCGGGTAAGTTTACCGATGAAATTGCGCCTCACACGATTAAAGGCAAAAAGGGCGATACCGTGGTCGATGCGGATGAATATCCACGTCATGGTACGACACTCGATATGTTGGGGGGGTTGCGCCCAGCTTTCGATAAAGCGGGTTCGGTGACGGCGGGTAACGCATCAGGTATCAACGATGGCGCGGCGATGGTGATGCTGATGTCTGGCAGCAAAGCAAAAGAACTGGGGTTGACACCGTTGGCGACCATTAAGGCCTACGCTGCAACCGGTATTGATCCAAGTGTCATGGGTTTGGGTCCGATTTCAGCTAGTCGTCTCTGTCTGAAAAAAGCCGACTGGAGCGCCGAAGATCTGGATCTGATGGAAATCAACGAGGCGTTTGCTGCTCAAGCTATCGCAGTTAATCGTGAAATGGCTTGGGATACCTCAAAGATCAACGTCAATGGCGGCGCGATCGCAATCGGTCATCCGATTGGTGCGAGTGGCGCGCGTGTACTGGTGTCACTTGTGCATGAAATGGCACGCCGCGATGCTAAAAAGGGTCTGGCGTCCTTGTGTATCGGTGGTGGTATGGGTGTTGCGCTGGCGATTGAACGATAAGCTAGTTCCCATCTTGTAAATTAAAAAAGCCCCGCGCAAGCGAGGCTTTTTTTATGCCCGTTAGGGGCAATTAGCACATGTGTAAACCGCCGTTGATGGCGATATTTGCACCTGTGATGAAAGCTGCATCATCAGACGCTAAGTAGGATACCAACTTAGCGATTTCTTCAGGTTTGCCCAGACGACCGACTGGAATGGTCGAGATGATCTGATCGCGAACTTCTTGCTTGATCGCCATGACCATTTCGGTGGCGAGATAGCCAGGTGAAATAGTGTTGACGGTGATGCCCTTGGAAGCTGTTTCTTGAGCCAGCGCCTTGGTGAAACCGTGCATACCAGCCTTAGCAGCGGAATAGTTGGTTTGACCGAACTGACCCTTTTGACCGTTAACTGAAGACATATTGATGATACGACCCCAACCTGCTGTCAGCATGTCATCGATCAGCGGACGGCTGACGTTGTAAACGCTGTTCAGATTGACATTCAGCACATCCATCCAGTTTTCCAGAGACATCTTCTTGAACATGCCATCTTTAGTGATACCGGCATTGTTAACCAGTACGCTGACCGCGCCGATTTCTGTCTTGATCTTGGCGATCATTGCAGTACAGGACTCAAAATTTGATACATCTGCCATCGCGATATGCATATCACGACCGGCTTCGCGCTCAGCGGTCAGCCAGGCTTGTGCTTTGGCTTCTTCCTGAGTGATGTAATTTGCCACAACAGTAAATCCGTCTGCAGCCAGTTGACGGCAGATTACGCTACCTAAACCACCAATTCCGCCAGTTACTAATGCAATGCGTTTGCTCATGCTTTATCTCCTGATTTATAACTTATTGATTTTATTTAATTTGTTCGAGGCGGCAATAAGCCGCCCCGATTGATTTACTGCAGTTGGCTTACTGCTTGTTATCCGTTGCAGGTTTTGCCGCTACAACGGGCTTAACCGCTTCGGCAGGCTTGGCAACTTCAACAGGCTTTGCTGCAGGTTGAGTTGTTACCTTTGCAACTTCAACCGGTTTTGCAACTTCAACCGGTTTTGCAACAACGACGGGTTTAGCCGCTTCAACTGCTTTGATCACAGGCTTAGCCGCTTCAACCGCTTTGGCGACTGTACTTGCTTTAGGCGCTTTTTCTGGTTTGTCAGCCGCTGGCTTTTTAGCCATTTTTGGTGCATCGCGTTCGATCAGCCACTTGGAGATGGCCGGAGCCAATTCCTTCTGCGAGCGGGAGCCGACGAATACACCGATGTGACCGCCCTTAAATTCGTACAGGGTTTTATCTTTCGATCCGACCAGGTCGTTCAAAGGTTTTGTTGCAGCAGGGGGAACCAGATGGTCGCCTGAAGCGTAGATATTCAAAATAGGCATAGTGATTTTGCCCAGATTGACTGTCTTGTCGCCGAGTTGCAGCGTGCCCTTGACCAGTTTGTTAGCCTGGTAGCAGTCCTTGACGAATTGGCGCAGACATTCGCCGGCTTGACCCGGGCTGTCAAAAATCCACTTTTCCATACGCAGGAAGTTCAACAGCTTTTCTTCATCTTCCATTACATCCAGCATGTCGATGTACTTTTTGATGTTCAGATTGAACGGCATCAGCATCAAAAAGCCATCGTTAAGGATGTTGCCCGGAACAACGCCATAGGCATCCACCAGTGCATCCACATCCATGGACTTGGACCAGTTAAACAGCAGGCCTTCGTCGGTGGAGAAGTCGAATGGTGCTACCAGCGTCACCAGACTGTGTACCTTTTCAGGATGTAGAGAGGAGTAAATAGCTGAGAAAGTACCGCCTTGGCATACGCCCATCAGGCTGACTTTGTCGCTCTTTGCATCACGGCGAACCGCATCCACACAGTTATTCAGATAACCGTTAATGTAATCATCCATGCTCAGATAGCGATCTGCCTGAGAAGGGTAACCCCAGTCTATGATGTAAACATCAAGCCCCTTGCTCAGCAGGTTGCGAATGAAACTGCGATCAGGCTGAATATCCAGCATGTAAGGGCGATTGACCAGCGCATAAACCACCAGCACAGGCACGCCGCAGGCAATCTTCGCATCCGGTGCGTAGTGATACACGGCCAACTTGTCTTCGGTGTAGATGACTTCCTTGGGGGCAGTACCGACATCGATGTCTTCGATATCAGTGAGCAGCGTTGCGCCCTTCAGCATCTTGCTGTTCATTTCGCCGAAATGCTTGAGGGCAGATTTGGCATCCAGATTTGAAAACGGGTTAGTCATCACATTTGCTCCTTTTTCAAGCCTTGAATCTGAGAATTCAGGTCTTTAACCTGTTTACGCAGGTCGTAGACCAGCTTATAGACTTCATCCATTTCTGAACGACGTGCAATCGGCAGATCAACCAGTTGGGCTTCAAGAATTTCGTTGTACAGTTTGCGTGTGTTAAAACCCGCTTCTGTCATCGCATTGCGTTTTGCAGAAAAATCTTCTGTGTAGAACAGTTTGTTGAAGGTCTTTTCGTTGGTGTCGATCCACAACGCAAAGAAATCATCAAATTTTTCAAATTTTTCGCCAGCAGCGCTCTTTTCAGCCAGGATTTTTACGACAGACTGCATCGCTTCAGAACCTGTTTTTTGCATCATTTGCTGATATTCGAGATGACGGCCTGCATAGCTGGACATCGCCTTGGCAAAACGATTCATCTGTTCGATTTTTTCACGATCTTTGCCCAAAGCCGGCACGCCGAACAGTTTGCCTGTGGTGTCGCCAAATTTCGCGTACATCGCTTCCATTTGTTTTGCCATGGCATCCGGCTGATAGTCTGAGAAATTGAATGATGGATTTTTCATCGACTCAGCCCATGGCTGGCTGTTTTGCTTGGCAAGATCAGCGTACTGCGCCGCTTGCTTTTGCATTTGAGTCCAAAGGTCAGTATCAAAACTGAACATCTTGTCGAACAGTTGTTTGGTCTGTGCAGGATCAGTGAATTGGCTTAAATTGGACGGATCCAGTGTCTTTTCGCGCATCGCGTTCAACAGCGGTTGCCACATTTCAAACAGCTTTTGCGTCGCTTCATTGCTGTACAGAGATTTGCTAAAAACATCTTTAGCCAGATTCGCGTCGGCGCCGATAGGGAAAGCCTCAAATACGGCTTTGCTCCAACTGGTAAAAGGGTTGTCGCTCGCAGCGGTCGAATTCTGATACAGCGACTGCATCTGGTTTTGCAACGCAGAGTAAGCTTGTTGTTGCGTTTTCATCCAACCATTAAAGTAATCACTCGGGTTTTCCACTATCGTTCCTCTTTAATCTCGCTTGGTAAATGGGGTGCTACGCCGGCACGGTGGCCGGCGCTGCCGGGCTTACTTGCCTGGATTGGCAACTGCGATGAAGTTTTTCAAAACATCGCGGCTGACAGCCAGTTGTTTGTCATAAGCACTGATCCAGTTTTCCTGTGCTTTGAGGGCTTCTTCAGTTGCCGTTTGTGAACTTGTTGCAACTGTGCTGAACCAGTTGTTGAATTGATTCAACGCTTCTTTGGTTTGTGCATTTTCTGGCAGGCCAGGAATGCTGGTGAATGCAGCGTTCGACTTGCTGATGGCATCTTGCCATTGTGCGCGCATGCTCTTTTGTGCATCGAGCAGGTTGTTGAAAGCTTGCTTTTGTGTGTTAGCCAAAACGTCAAAATATTCAAGTTGCTTGTTCATGTTGATTCCTTAATTGAGTTAATAGTGAGGGAGAATTAGGCTGCTTTAGGCAGGCTGGTCAGTGCTATGAAGCTTTTCAGCAGATCGCGGCTAACGGCCAGTTGCTTTTCGTAGGTGCTGATGAAGGTTTCCTGAGCCTTAAGCGCTTCTTCGGTTGCGCTTTGTGACTGGTTGGCCACGTTGCCCATCCATGTATTGAATTGGCTCAGCGCTTCTTTAGTTGGTGCATTTTCCGGCAGACCTGGAATGCTGGTGATGGCGGCATGTGTCTTGCTGATGCCGTCGATCCACTGTACGCGCAGGTCTTGTTGAGCGGAGATCAGGTTGTTGAATACCTGCTTCTGTGTGTTAACGACTACATCAAAAATTTCGAGTTGCTTTTCCATGATCATTCCTTTTAAGTAAATTAATTATTTGTCGTTTGTTGCTGAGGTTTGCTTCAGTACATCAAAAAAACTCTTGGTCACTTCGCGGCTCATTTCGAGTTGCTTGTCGACTACTTCTTGCCATGCCTGTTGTGCCTTGGCGCCGTTCTCTGCCATGAAACGATGTTGCAAATCACGTATGGTGTCGCGCAGCATCTGGTTTTCGTTCTTCAGTGTCGCGATTTCCTTCATGGCTTCGTCGAAGCGGGCCTGCGGTACGAATCCCATGGTTTTATAAAACTCAGCCATTTGACCCATCATTTTTTCAGCGCCTGGAAATGCCTGGCTTTCAGTGGAAATGCCCCAAAACTTATTGGCCGCTTCCATGCCCTGTTGTTGTGCCATTTTCAAGAATTCATTCGCACCCTGTTTGAACATCGGGTTGTTAAACGTTTCCATCATCATGCGCATCTGTTGTTCGGTCATCATGGTCGTATTACCCCTTTATTTGGATTTTTTCGATTTGGACGACGCATCCGGTGTGGTTTCGTCACTTGCCTGATTTGGGCTATTCCAAATGCCCCAGGGATTGCTCATCACCTTAAACATATCTGCGTCCTTCATTGCGCCGAACTGTTTAAGCCATGAACCTAGCATCCCAAAATAATTTTTCAGATCCCAGCCGGAATTGAGCATAAAAGGGAGAGAGCGGTTTAAATCGCGGATATACGAACGCACCACATAAGCGACATTGATGTCCGGATCACCAAAAGCCTCCAGATGCGCTTTGAGTTTTTCGTACTCTTCTTCGTCTAGTCGAATGGTTATAGGTTTCAGTGCCATGATTATCTCCGCCGTTGCATCTTAAAGTGATTGCATTGTACTACGAAAGTAATACTAAGCAACAATAAAATGAATTTATTTTATTTTGCGGCGGCTGAGTGGGATTGTTGAGCGCGGGTTCTCGCCTGCTAATTTGATGGCGACGTATGGTGACTTCAGGCGACTTTAAATGATGATTATTCTAGGTTGCGGCAGCGCGACGGGTAACGGCCACGCTGTCCCGGTATTTGATGGTTCTGAACATGGAGGTTCAACCGGCTGATTACGCAGATGCACAAAGGTAAAAAGGGGGTTAATCAGTTAAAACGGATCAAATCCTATCAAGGAAGCGTGCGCGATACAAGAGGCGAGGTTGAGTGACGTCATCGATAAAAGACTCCCTGTCATGTAGCACATTGTTGCACAACAAGCCCATGCCGGATTCCAAGGAGATACGGTAGATGTGTTGATCGTCTGAAGTTAAAATTTGTTCCAGTTGTTTAACGGCGGCGAGCGTTTCAGGGTGCCAAACTATGCTACGGGTTCGGGCGGTGTATCTCATGTGGAGCTGCCCGTTCCGTACGGAAAAAACCGGACCGGATTGCGCGGCGCGTGCCACACCGTGTTCATCGGCGCGCTCAGGGATGGTCATGGCATGCGGGGTGGAGAGGGCACGGATGAATTCCGGATTCACATCGCGAAGTCGCAAATAGGCTATCTCGTGATCCATCAGACGGTTTTCACCGCCCTGGCCTGCAGGCTGGACACAATGTAAAATCATGCCAAGAATATTCCGTTCCGGTGAATTATAGTAACCGTCCGTATGCCATTTAATCGGCTTGTCGGTATAAGGGATGTATTGTTGACGCGCACCCGCTTCGAACACGCGAATCTCAGAAATTCCGTCACCATCGGCCAGCCAGTTAGCATCGAGATGTTCGAGTCCGAACTGTTTGCCCAGCAGGCGCGGAATATTGGTGTCTGCGATCTTGATCGGACTGGCATAGATCGCCATATTGCAATCTTTGATGCGTAGTCTCAATGCTTTATGTTCTGAGGGGAGTAGGGCGCGCGGATCTCGCACTTCGACGATCAGATCCTCGAGGTTCTGAGGAGCGCGGGCTAATTTATGCTCGCGCCAGCGAGCGTAACTGTCGTCATTGTGAAGATTAAATGGATTGTCCATCAATCAATGGCTGGAGTTTGTTTGACTCGTGCGGGGCGTGCGGGGCGTGGCTTGCGCAACTCGGTGCTGGATAAATCGCGCATGGTTTTCTCCAGCATCTTGACCGCTTCAGGTGCTTCTATGCTCATCATCTGATCTGTAATCCAGATGCTGTCACGTTCTCCCATGTGGGATGCGATGCAGTAAGCCAGATAGCGCAGGAAGGCAAATTCCGGGCCGGCTTCGGTGTAGCTAAATTCAGCATATTCATCCGCGCGCAGGTTTAGTTTGTCAATGAATTGCTGTTTGGTGTCACTCAATGTGCCGCCCAGCAAGCGGCTCTGGTTTTCGGCAAAGGTCTCTGCCAGTCGGTTCGCTAAAGTCGTGGTAAATTCGGCACGACCTTCCGGTAAAAGCTGCCGATAGGCGATGCGATCGGCCACCTGCACCAAAAACACCAATACTTCACTCAGGAACAGGAAGTACTCTTCCCCTACGTTGATGGAGAAATGGGCGAGTCGTGTCTGTTTGAGCACGTTGTCGCCAATACGCCAGGCAACGAATGCCAGCGCATCAGCAATTTCTTGCGGAGACTTAGCTCGCCCACTTTGATACCAATTACTTTTGATACGCATATCAGAATGTCACCGGGTCAGGCTTTTTGCAGAAAAAACTCGTAATCACCGGCGCCGCTACTGATTGTGCTGATAATTTTTACCCCGGTCATGTCAGACCATCCGATGATGTCAGTCTGTATCCCCGGGCAATTGCTGACCAGTTTCAGGACTTCACCGCTATTCATGCCATTGAGCAATTTTTTGGCTTCAATAATCGGGCCGGGGCACACTACACCACGGATATCCAAAATCACGTTAGCGGTCAGCTCGACCCCTTTACCCTTCATGATATAAAATCCGGTGCCGCCATCCGCCATCGTCTCGGTTTTTAATACCTGATTCTCGGTCTGTTCCGCCCATGAGAAAAGGTCATCCTTTGTGCCCGGACAATCTGAGAGCAAAAGCAGAATTTGCTCATCATCAAGATCGTTGACGATGCGTTTTGCACCCAGTAGTGGAGCCGGGCAGCTCAAGCCGCGCATATCCAGTTTGATGTTGGCGTGTATATTATTGTGGCTCATATGGTGTGTCCCGTTGGTTGACGAATGATTAATACCCGCCCTTGCCCAAAGGCTGAGGTAAGCCGGCTACTTTTGCAGCTTGTTTGGCAGGTCCCAGCGGGAACAGGTCATACAGTGCCTTGCTGTCTGCTTCCGGCCAGAATTCATTCACGGCTTTGAGCATATTGCGGAAATTCGGCGTTGCGCCGTTCTCACGGTATTCTTCACGCATAAAGTTGATAATTTCCCAATGCTTAGGCGTCAACTCCAGACTTTCTGCAGCGGCAATTACTTCCACTGCTTCGTCGCTGAAATCCGCTTCCAGTAAGAATCCATCATCATTGCATTCAACTTCTGTGCCGCCAATCAGATATCCCATTGCATTCCTCTCTTCTTGAAAATTAAATAAAAACTTACGTTATTCCAGACTGGAAATAACTTTGTAAGGTACAAAAATGCCGCAACCAAAATGACGCGATTCGCCCAATCCGTGGTATTGCAATTTCATGGACGATTCCGGTGTTAAATCATGCAGTACCAGGCTGTAGCCGTTGATCTGCTGAGTGGGGCTGGTCAGGCTATGCCGCTTGCCGCAGATTATTTTGCCGGAAATGCCCATTTGTGCAAACTGCTGATTAATTTGATTAATAAAATTCAGCTCATCGGGGTCACCCGTGACCAGTTGTGCGTGTATGGTCGGGTAGTATTTGATGGCGCGATGTTTCCATGCCCCAAGCTGAAGTTCATTGCCGGAAACGGTCAGTTTCTGACCGGATAAAGAGGATGCGGTGTCGGCTAGGTTTGAAGGTATGCGCAGTACCAGTTTGGCGCGCTTGGGTAGCGAGGTTGTCACGCTCTGCTCGATGCTGCGCAGTGGCAGCACGCCGATATTCTGATGCGCTGACAGTGCTGGCACAAGCTGGCACAAGCTAGCCCACAACTCAAACGGGTAATCCGCCGGAAGCATCTCGCCTTCCAGGTCAAAAACAAGATCGATGATATCAGTAGCAGTATGGCTCATTTATTGTCTTGTCCGTCAGCCCATTGTGTCATCGCGGTCGCCCAGAGACGTGCGGTCGCAGGATCGATATCGAAAATCGTAAAACGACGCGCCTCGCGTATGCGTATGCGCATCAGGCTCATTCCGCCTTCCACATGGACGATTTGTTGGAGGTCAATTTCCTGACCGCCCAATGGGACTTTAAAACTATGTAACGGGATTATTTCAGACATGGATAACGAAATTTATTTATAGACCTTGATAGTTTAGATCAAAAAGTTATGACCGGAATGAATGTTGTGAGTCTAGTGCTTAAATTGAGTAAGTTCAAACACTAGTATGGGGTAGGAATACCTACCCTAAAGGGTTATAAAAAATACCCGCACAGGGTGATGGTGTGACTGACGCGAGCACCGTACTATGGCAACATATTTTGAGCGATGGGATGCGCTGCTTGTTACGCGACTCATCCCAAAGGTATCACAGGTTCCCGTCTTAGCCGGGTTATTAAATAGTTGCCCCGGTCGGGGCAAAGCAACGAAAAGGAAGACATCATGGCGAAAAAGCTGCATGACACCCCGAATCTCGATGAGCTGGAAAAAGGCGAATGGCCTAGTTTTGTAACAGGCCTGAAGGAACTTGCAAAAGAAAAAGATTATGTTGTTGATCTTTTGGGACAGTTGGAAACTTCCTACAAGAACCGTAAAGGTTATTGGAAGGGTGGTACGGTTGGTGTGTACGGCTACGGTGGTGGTGTTATTCCTCGCTTTACTGAGCTCAAGGATGAAACAGGTCAACCGATATTTAAAGATGCGGCTGAGTTTCATACCATCCGCGTAATGCCGCCTCCAGGTATGCACTACGATACCGCTATCCTGCGCAAGTTTTGCGACATCTGGGATCAGCACGGTTCAGGTTTGATCGCCTTTCACGGTCAATCTGGCGACATTATGTTCCAGGGTGCGACGACAGAAAATGTTCAAAAAGCCTTCGACGAAATCAATGAGTTGGGCTTCGATTTGGGTGGTGCGGGACCTGCTGTGCGCACTTCTATGTCTTGTGTAGGTGCTGCGCGTTGCGAACAGTCCTGCTACGACGAGGCACGTGCACATCGTTCCGTGTTGAACACGTTCCTGGATGATATTCACCGTCCATCACTGCCATACAAATTTAAGTTCAAGTTTTCCGGTTGCCCGAATGACTGTATGGACTCTGTGCAGCGCGCAGACATGGCTGTGATCGGAACCTGGCGCGACAACATCCGCACCGATGAAGGTTTGGCGAAGAAGTGGTTTGCTAAGCACGGTATGGATGAACTGGTGAATGACGTGGTTGCGCGTTGCCCGACCAAGACTTTCCAGGTTAAAGAAATTGGCAAAATCAAGGCTGGTGAGCATATCTCCAGCGTAGCGGTCAGCGATACGCATGGTATCGAAATCAACAATCAGGATTGCGTACGTTGTATGCACTGTATCAATGTCATGACGGGCGCACTGGCGACTGGAACTGACAAGGGTGCAACGGTTCTGATCGGTGGTAAAAGTCATCTGAAGATCGGTGGATTGATGGGTACGGTGGTTCTTCCTTTCATCAAGCTCGATACCGAAGAAAATGTTGAAAAACTGGTTGATTTTGCACAGCGCACGATCGAGTTCTTTGCAGAAAATGCACTGGAACATGAGCGTACCGGTGAAATGATCGAGCGCATTGGTTTGGCTAATTTCCTGGATGCCATGGAAATCGATGTTGATCCAGCCATGGTGAGTTCGCCACGCATGAATCCGTATGTTCGTACGGATGGATGGGATGACGAAGTCGCTAAGATTAACGCCAAGAAGCAAGCCGCCTGAGGAGATAGAAGATGAATCAAGCAGTTACTAAACCGCAAATGCGTAAGCCAAAAGAGACCGGCGTTCCGGATAACAAGCAATATCTGCATCCGGCGCTGTTGAAGAACTACGGCGACTGGCGCTACCACGACCGTCCACGTCCGGGCGTATTGCACCACGTTGCCAACAGCGGCGATGAAGTATGGACAGTTCGTGCCGGTACGGCGCGTCAGATGGATGTCTATACAATTCGTTTGTTGTGCGATATCGCGGATAACTTCGCCGAAGGTCGCGTACGTTTCACGATTCGTTCCAACATCGAGTTTATCGTCTCCGACGAAGCTAAGGTCGCTCCGATGATCGCTGAACTGGAGAAGCATGGCTTCCCGGTAGGTGGTACGGGTAACTCGATCACGATGATCGCCCACACTCAAGGATGGTTGCATTGCGACATTCCGGGTACGGATGCATCTGGTGTGGTTAAGTCACTGATGGATGAGTTGATCGTCGAATTCAAGCGCGAAGAAATGCCTAACCGTGTTCACTTGTCGACTTCCTGCTGCGAAATCAATTGCGGCGGTCAGGCTGACATCGCGATCATCGTTCAGCACACCAAGCCGCCTGTGATCAATCACGAACTGGTTGCTAACGTGTGTGAGCGTCCTGCTGTAGTTGCCCGTTGCCCGGTTGCGGCGATACGCCCTGCCATGGTCAACGGTAAGCCTTCACTGGAAATCGATGAAGCTAAGTGTATGTGTTGCGGTGCTTGCTACCCTCCATGCCCGCCAATGCAGATCAACGATCCTGAGTATTCGAAACTGGCGATCTGGGTCGGCGGTAAGAACTCCAATGCACGTGGCAAGCCTACGTTCATGAAGATGGTTGCTTCCGGTTTGCCTAACAATGCACCGCGCTGGCCTGAAGTGGCTGCTGCCGTGAAAAACATTCTGACTGTATACAAGGAAGATGCACGTCCATGGGAGCGTATTGCTGATTGGATCGATCGTATTGGCTGGCCGCGTTTCTTCGAAAAGACCGGACTGCCGTTCACCAAGTATCTGATCGATGACTGGCGTGGTTCGCGTTACAACCTGAACGCTTCGACTCATATTCGTTTCTAACAGGGAAGAGTAGACATGAAGTTTGGAATCGTAATTAACGAAGGTCCATACCAGCACCAGTCCAGCGATACGGCCTATCAGTTTGCCCGGGCTGCGATCGCGGGCGGTCACGAAGTGTGGCGCGTGTTTTTCTATCACGACGGTGTTAACAATGCGAGCAAACTGACGGCCCCGCCTCAGGATGATCGCAACGTCGTGACACGCTGGGCTCGTCTGGCTGAGGAACATAAAGTGGATCTGGTGGTGTGTGTTGCTGCCGCTTTGCGTCGCGGTATTCAGGAAGAAAACCTGGCGCAGGGTTTCCGTATCTCGGGTTTGGGACAATTGGTTGAAGCCGGTATCAAGTGTGATCGTCTGATCACCTTCGGCGATTGAGGAGGCGAAATGAGTTCAGGTAATGTAAAAAAATTCATGTTCGTTAACCGCAAGGCACCTTACGGAACGATTTATGCACTTGAATCACTGGAAGTGGTGCTGATTACAGCGGCTTTCGATCAGGATGTTTCTCTGGCTTTTCTCGATGATGGTGTTTATCAGTTGAAAAAAGGTCAGCAAACCAAGGGTATCGAGATCAAGAATTTCTCGCCTACCTACCGTGCGCTGGAAGGTTATGACATCGAAAAACTGTACGTTGAGAAAGAATCACTCGAAGCGCGCGGTTTGACAGAAGAGGATTTGCTGGTCGATGTCACCGTACTGGGTCGTGCCGAGATGGGGGAGTTGATGGATCAACAAGATGCGGTTCTGAGTTTCTAAAGGGGAAGCAATGTTACATATCATCAATAAATCACCCTTGTCCAACTGCTCGCTGGATAGCTGTTTGAGAGTTGCAACCACTGGCAGTGTACTGTTGATTGAGGATGCTGTTTACGCAGCTACGACAGGTAATGCGTTTGAACATAAACTTCGTGAGTCCATGGCCGGTCTTCAGGTCTATGTGTTGAAGCCTGATTTGGAAGCGCGGGGTTTGGCTGATAGACTCATGGATGGGGTCACACCCGTGGATTATGCTGGCTTTGTCGAGTTGACCGTCAGTAATAAAAATTGCCAATCCTGGCTGTAATTAATTGATTATTAAGGAGAATTAGTATGTCAAATATCGAAGTAGGCGGCAGATCTTACGAAACAGACGAAGAAGGTTATTTGACTGATCTGGGTGAATGGAATCCTGAAGTCGCGGATTACATCGCCAAGACGGAAAGCATTACCATGTCGGATCAACACTGGGAAGTGGTTAACTTCCTGCGTGAATATTTCGAAGAGTATCAGATCGCGCCTGCGGTACGCGTATTGACCAAGGCCATCGGCAAGAAGCTGGGCGCTGACAAGGGTAATAGTGAATACCTGTACGGCCTATTCCCATATGGTCCAGGTAAGCAAGCGTGCAAAATCGCTGGCCTTCCTAAGCCTACCGGCTGCGTTTAACTTTTAGGATATAACCCCGCAATGAATACTCTGTTCGCCATACTGTTTTATCTTGCGACCTTGGTGTTTGTCGTGGGGTTGCTACAACGCATACGTCTGTATGCCAATACACCGTCTCCGCTGTTAATACCGACTACGCCGGCTCCTGTTACACAGGCAGGGGTGGTGTTGCGTATGACACGAGAGGTCGTGTTTTTTGAAAGTCTGTTTAAGGCTAATCTCTGGACTTGGGCGATGGGCTGGATGTTTCACGCCAGCTTGGCATTGGTTCTCATGCGCCATCTACGTTACTTTACCGATCCAGTTTGGGGGTGGGTTGCGCTGATTCAACCGTTTGGCATGTACGCAGGTATCACCATGCTGCTGGGTCTATGCGGATTGTGGGTGCGCAGGTTGTATGTCGAGCGTATTCGTTATATCTCCACGCTGTCTGATCATCTGATGCTGGTACTGTTTATCTGCATCGCCGGATCCGGCCTGTTGATGAAGTTCGCTGTACACACCGATGTGATCGGTGTCAAAAATTTCTTTCTCGGATTGATGCATTTAAATATGCAATCTTTGCCAGCCAGTTTTCCGCTGTATGTTCATTTACTACTCGTTTCCGCACTACTGGTGATCCTCCCTATCAGCAAACTCTTGCACGCACCAGGAGTGTTTTTTTCACCCACCCGCAATCAGACCGACAATCCGAGAGAAAAGCGTCATATCGCTGCTTGGGCTGCTAAATTCGAATCGGAGAAATAGTATGGCGGATATCGCAGCACCTGCTTATCGCATCTTTCCCATCATCCCTGCATTGAAGCCCGGGGCGATGGAAAATGTTAGATCTTTCGTTGCGAACGAGAAAATTCAAACCGCGATCGGTTTTCCCGGTCAGCTGGTTGAGGATTGGCACGACAAGGCGATCGCCAAGATGGGCGAGTTGCTCGGTAAATACCGTTCCTTGCGCGTTTTTATGGATGCCTGCGTGCATTGCGGCGCCTGTTCTGATAAATGTCATTACTTTATCGGTACGCAAGATCCGAAAAATATGCCGGTTGCACGTCAGGATCTGATGCGCAGTGTGTATCGTCGTTATTTCACGCTGCCGGGTAAGATGTTTCCTGCATTGGTTGGCGCACGCGATCTGACTAAAGAAGTGTTAGACGAGTGGTATACCTATTTTTGGCAGTGTTCTGAGTGCCGTCGCTGTTCGGTGTTTTGCCCTTACGGTATCGATACGGCAGAAATCACCATGGCCGCCCGGGAAATTTTAGATACGGTCGGTTATGGTCAAAAATATTCCAATGAAATCATCGGTAAAGTCCATAGGATCGGTAACAATCTTGGGCTGCCAGGTCCTGCTCTGGCTGATACGCTGGAAGGTCTGGAGGAGGATGTTAAGGATGCTACAGGCGTCGATGTGCGCTTCCCTCTGGATGTGAAGGGCGCAGAAGTCTTGTTGATTACGCCATCAGCTGACTTTTTTGCTGAACCGCATATCGACAGCCTGATCGGTTACGCCAAGGTTTTTCACGCGACAGGAACGAGCTGGACCTTGTCTTCCATGTCCTCGGAAGCGGGTAATTTCGGTATGTTTATCGGTAATTACGATCAGTTACGCGCCATTGCCATGCGGATACGTACGGCTGCGCTAGAGCTGGGTGTGAAACGCATCGTGATCGGTGAATGCGGTCATGCCTGGCGCGTTGCTTACAGTTTCCTCAATACTTTAACGGGTGTTGGTGACGGCGCGGATGCGAATGACCGTTTTGCTCAGATGCTGCAAAAACAATTGGATCACCGTTATAAGCAACCTTCACACATCTGTGAATTTACTTGGGACATGATACAGGATGAGCGTTTGAGCTTCGATAAGGAGAAAAACGACAAACACATCATTACTTTCCATGATTCATGCAATGTGGCACGCGGTTCGCGCATGGGGAACTACGCCGGTGGTCAGTTTGAAATTCCACGCAATATCATCCGGGCGGTGGCGAATAATTTTGTCGAAATGAATCCGGCAACTACCAGAGAGAAAACTTTTTGCTGCGGCGGAGGTGGTGGTCTGTTGACCGATGATTTGCTCGAATTGCGTGTTAAGGGTGCCTTGCCGCGTATGGAAGTGCTGCAAAATGTAGTGGATGAACACAGCGTTAACTTTATGGCGACCATTTGTGCGATCTGTAAAGCGCAATTTACCAAGATCATGCCCATCTACGGTTACGACCGCCGGATGGTGGGCGGTGTGCATCAGCTGGTCAGTAACGCGATCCTGCTGGGCGACAAGTAATCATTTATTTGGAGATAGAACGATATGTCAGCAATTACCGAAGTACCGCAAAAGCTTACGTTCCGCCGATACAAGGATGGCGACCATAAAGTACGCCGCTGGAATCAACAGATTTTCCAGTCCAGTTACTCATACAAGTGTCCAACTTATATTCAATCTACTCCGCCTTGCCAAGGCAGTTGCCCTGCCGGTGAAGATATACGCGGTTACCTAGGAATTGTTCGCGGTACTGAAAAACCTCCCATGGGTGCTGATGGTAAGCCGACTATGTCATGGCAGGAATACGCATGGCGTCGCCTGACTGAGGCTAATCCGTTCCCGTCCGTGATGGGGCGCGTCTGCCCGGCACCTTGCGAATCGGGTTGTAACCGCAATGAAGTTGAAGACCATGTCGGTATCAATTCTGTTGAACATTTTCTCGGTGAATATGCGATTGCCAATAATCTGGCTTTCAGCAGCAATGCGGCACCTACCGGCAAGAAAGTTGCGATTTTAGGCGGTGGCCCTGCCGGTTTGTCCTGTGCTTATCAGTTGACACTCAAGGGTCACGAAGTCACTATTTTCGATGAACATGAACACTTGGGCGGCATGATGCGCTACGGTATTCCCGGCTTCCGTACACCCCGAGATGTACTGGATGCAGAGATTGCACGTATCATCAATTTGGGCGTGAAGACACGGATGAATTGCCGCGTCGGTACCGAGGTATCGATGGAGCAAATCCGCAAGGAATTTGACGCAGTATTCCTAGGAATGGGCGCTCAAGCCGGTCGCGCACTGCCAACGGCAGATTCTGAAGCAGCAAACGTTGTGACGGCGACCGCATTTTTGAAAGCTTTCAATGACGGACGTTTGCAACATGTTGGTAAACGCGTCGTCGTCGTTGGCGGTGGTGATACTTCCATTGACGTAGCAACCGTTGCTCGTCGTCTGGGTCATATCGAACACGCTAAACCTACCGATGCAGAATTGGCGATTGCCGGACGGATGGCGCACGATGTGGCCGATATCTCTGCCAAGCAGGGTGCGGATGTCACATTGACTTCGGTGTTCAATATCGACAAGATGCAGGCGAACAAACACGAAATCGAACAGGCTCAGGCAGAAGGCATCGACATTCGCGGATCATTGGTGCCAATTGGCATTGTGCGAGGTGCAGATGGTCGGGCGACCGCGTTACGCGTCATGCGTTGCGAAGCCAAACTGGTGGGTCAGCGTCTTGAAATTAAGAACGTCGAAGGCAGCGAAGAAGATATCGAGGCTGATCTGATCGTATCAGCCATTGGTCAGGCGGTTGATTTCACCGGTCTGGAAGAGTTCAACAACGGTAAGGGCATGGTCTCGACGGATAAGAACTATCTGGTTGCCGGTCAACCGGGCGTTTTTGCTGGCGGCGACATCATCAAACCACATCTGTTGACCACCGCGATCGGTCACGGTTCGATTGCGGCTGACGGGATTGATTGCTTCCTGAATGGTCGCGATCTTGAAAAGCGTCCCAAGATTGATGCACATCAGTTTGACCTGATGCGCAAGATGGCTGAAAAGGGTATTGAAATCAAGCAGGTCAATGATCCAATACGCGGAACTGACAAGTCTGGCGGCGCTGTGCACAATTTCGATAATCGTTCTGAGCGTTATGTGATTCCTCATGACAAGCTATTCCTGGGGCACTTCTCCTATGTACCACGCAACCAACGCGATGTCATCACGCTGGATAAGGAAAGTGCGTTGGGTAACTTTGACGAACGTCTGGTGGCGCTGGTTCAGGCTCAGGCAGTCGCTGAAGCCAAGCGTTGTATGAGTTGCGGTATGTGCTTTGAATGCGACAATTGTGTGATGTATTGCCCACAAACGGCGGTATCTCGTGTCAAGAAGAGCGAATCGACGACTGGACGTTATGTCACGACTGACTACGATAAATGTATCGGATGTCATATCTGTGCGGATGTATGTCCGACTGGATATATTCAGATGGGCCTTGGGGAATAATACACGCTATGTTCAGACTGTTAACCATCCTCGCCGTTTTCTTCCTGAGCTTCTCTGCACAGGCAGCGGAAAGTACGCCTAAGCTGGATATCGGCAAGGGTGGTCAGTGTGTTGAAGATCCGCAGTTTATGCGAAAAAATCACATGCATTTACTGCGTCATCAGCGTGATGAGACTATGCGACAGGGGGTACGTACGGGTAAGTACAGCCTGAAAAACTGTGTTGAATGTCATGCTAGCACCAAAGATAACAGCGTGATCGCACGTGAAGACAGCTTTTGTGTCGCTTGTCACCGCTTCGAAGCCGTTAAGATCGATTGTTTCGAATGCCACTCAGGTGAGCGCAAGAGCGCCTGGCTGCAAAGGAATGCAAAATGATTGATAACACCTTGAATCGCAGACAGTTCCTGAAGTCCTCCGTCGGCGTGGCTGCAGTAGCCGTTGCGCCGGGCATATTACTGTACGGCATGGCAAATGGAAGTTCTGAGGGTGCCTCTGCAAAAGTTCGCTGGGGGATGTTGATTGATACGTCCCATTGCGCTGAAGGGTGTAATGATTGCGTGACGGCTTGTAACAAGGAAAATGGTTTGTCCGGAGGGGTTGCGGCGACTGACTCGCAATGGATACGTAAGATCGAGATCAAAGAAATTGCCGGCGGACGTCAGTTGTCTTTACCAATGATGTGTCAGCATTGTGAAAATCCTCCTTGTGTCGATGTCTGCCCGACGACAGCTTCTTTCAAACGCGCTGACGGGATAGTGCTGGTAGACAAACACCGTTGTATCGGCTGCCGCTACTGCATGATGGCCTGTCCGTACAAGGCGCGTTCATTCGTGCATGAGGCTTTGCATGATCAGAACCCGGATGTGCCGCGCGGCAAGGGAACGGTCGAGAGTTGTACGATGTGTGTGCACCGCGTCGATCAGGGCTTGCAACCTGCTTGCGCCGATGCGTGTGCTAACAAAGCCATCTTGTTCGGTAATCTCAATGATCCGGACAGTGAAATCGCCAAAAAGATACGCACTGTTGCGTCCGTGCAGGTGCGTGCCGATTTGAGACTCAATCCCGGTGTTCGTTACCAAGGGTTATAAAATGTATATACATTCAGCAGTGCTATTTAGAAATCGTTTGTTCTATGCGCTGGTTGCGCTCGCCGGAATCGTTGTGCTGGCAGGCTTGTACTCCGTGCATCTGATGGAAGAACATGGTCATATCATCACCGGGATGAACAACCAGATCGTCTGGGGCATTCCGCACGTATTTGCGATCTTTTTGATCGTGGCGGCATCCGGAGTGCTGAACGTTTCGTCCATCGGTTCGGTATTTAATAAGCACGCTTACAAGGCGCGCGCCCCCCTTGCAGGGCTTTTGTCTATCGCCATGTTGGGCGGTGGATTGACCGTGTTGATGTTAGATCTGGGTCGCCCTGATCGATTGCTGGTGGCCGCGACCAACTTCAATCCGACCTCGGTGTTTGCCTGGAATATCGTCCTGTATTCGGGCATGTTCGGTGCGGTCGCAGTTTATCTGTGGACCATGATGGAAGGGCGCATGAAGCCTTGGTCTAAACCTGCCGGTTTCTTCGTGTTTATCTGGCGTTTTATTTTGACCACCGGCACTGGCGTTATTTTCTCTTTCCTGGTTGCCCGTCAGGCTTACGGTACGGCAATTTTGCCACCGATGTTCATTGTGATTTCATTTGCCTGGGGCTTGGCGGTATTCCATATCGTACAGTCCGCGATTTACGCCTGGACTAACAAGGTGCTGGATGATTACGTGCAGAAACGTATGAAAAATCTGCTGGGTGTGTTTGTGATCGCTGCGCTGTATTTTGTGGTCGCCTACCACCTGACTAATCTGTATTTTGCCCGTCAGTCTGACTTTGAGCGCTTCATCCTTTCCGATGGCGGAATTTATCCGATGCTGCTCTGGGCAGGTTATGTGCTGATCGGTAATGTATTGCCACTGGCATTGATCTATCTTCCCGGCTTTGGCAAGTCATATCATGTGAATCTGGCCTCAGTGTTGATTATTCTGGGTGGTTTTTCGTTGTTGTATGTGTTTATCATTGGCGGTCAGGCTTTTCCGTTGTCGATTTTCCCCGGCTTTGAAGTCAAGAGCACGTTCGGAGACGGTGCAATCAGTTTGTATTATCCTTCAGCCCCTGAAATTTTGTTGGGGTTAGGTGGCGTGGCGGTGGCTTTCCTGATTACCGCTGTCGGAATTCGTATGCTCGATTTTGTACCGCACGAAGATACCAAGAAGTTTCATTAATACTAAACAGACTTGACGTAATCGGCTGGCAGGATTTTTTGTTAATTCAATCGGTTACATTAATGACACAAACAGGCAGTGTAAATATTTTTCCTGATACCCGCTGTCGGATGTTGATTACAGCAGCACACAAGTCATCAGGGAAAACCATGGTCAGCATCGGTCTGTGTGCGGCGTTATCAGCACGCGGCTTGGCCGTGCAACCTTTTAAAAAGGGACCTGATTACATCGATCCGATGTGGTTAGGTTTAGCATCGGGTCATCCTTGTCGTAATCTCGATCCTTACATGATGGAAAATGACGATATCGTTGCTACCTTCATGCGTCATCAATCTCAGGTCAATCTGGTCGAAGGAAACAAAGGCCTGTATGACGGACTTGCGCTCGATGGTAGCAACAGCAATGCCGCGCTGGCCAAACTACTGGATTTACCCGTTATGCTGGTGATCGATGCACGCGGCATGACGCGTGGGATTGCGCCGCTGATTTTGGGTTATCAGGCGTTCGATCACGATATCAATATAGCTGGTGTTATTCTCAATAATCTGGGCGGATCACGTCATGAAGCCAAGCTGCGCGCGGTGATTGAGCATTACACCGATGTCAAGGTGATCGGGGCAATACACCACGACGAACGACTCAGTATAGAAGAACGCCATCTCGGCCTGATGCCCAGCAATGAATCTCATGTCGCGGCGGCGAAAATCAAACAAATCGGGGTGGCCATTGCTGAACAGGTGAATCTCGATACCTTGCTTGCGCTGTCGCAAAAAACAGCGCTGTCTGTCCCTTACAAGGCGCGGATCAGCCCATTGCCTGGTGAAGTAAAAGTTCGCATCGCGATAGCGCGTGATCGTGCCTTCGGTTTTTACTATGCGGATGACCTTGATGCCTTGGTTGAGGCGGGGGCGGAACTGGTATCCTTTGACGCGTTACAGGACGAGAAATTACCTCAAGTGGATGGTATTTTTATTGGCGGCGGTTTTCCGGAAACTTGTGCCGTGGAGCTGGAGGCTAATACTAGTCTGCGCGCCGATATTAAGTCGGCTATTGAAAATGGCATGCCAGCCTATGCTGAATGCGGTGGTCTGATGTATCTGGCGCGCAGCATCGGTTATCAGGGGCGGACTTTTCAGATGGTTGGTGCGATACCGGGCGATGTCATCATGCACGACAAACCCATCGGTCGCGGTTACGTACAGCTGAAGGAGCAGGACTCGCACCCTTGGCCTCGTTCTAATATCACCAGCAGGCTGATTAAAGCGCATGAATTTCACTATTCCAGCCTGGAAAATCTGCCTGAAAACTCACGTTTCGCTTACCATGTCGATCGTGGGTATGGCATCGATGGCAAGCGCGACGGCTTGATGCTGCATAACCTCCTTGCGTCCTATACCCATTTAAGATCAATCGGTAATTGTAGTTGGGCAAGCCGATTTGTCGAATTTATTAAAAGTAAACAAGCCCTGAAACCTAATTAGAATGAGACATTAAATGACATTATCAAAATTTGAATTGGCTATCCAGGCTTTTGACAAGGCCAATGCCGAAGACCCAAACATAGAAGTTGCTGAAGGGATTCAAGTTCCTAAAGAATTGTTATACGGACAACGTATGAGTGAAATGCAGGAACGTTACATTCCTGACGCCTCTGAAGCTGTCAAGCTGGCCGTTCGTGCACAACATATTCAGCGCTGGAAAACACCGCGCAGCGCTTATCCTATGGATAAGCCCGGTTATATGTTGTGGCGCACCGGTTTGTATAAGTTTCATGCGGAAACTGCAGGTAACTTGATGCGTACAGCGGGTTACGATGAATTCATGATAGATCGGGTTAAAACCATAGTCAGTAAAAAAGGGCTCAAGACGAATCCTGAAACGCAACAGATGGAAGATGTGGCTGATCTGGTGTTTATTGAGCATTATATGGTCGCTTTTGTGGCTCAACATCCCGATTATGATGAGGCTAAATGGATCGTTATTGTCAAAAAGACCTGGAATAAAATGTCGGAAGATGCGCATCAGTTTGCCTTGTCCGGCAAGTTGAAATTGCCACAGGATCTGGTGCCACTGATTTTGAAAGCGGTTCAGTAATGGATTATTTGCCCATTTTTGCTAACGTTAGAAATCGCTTGTGCGTCGTCATCGGCGGCGGTGAGATCGGTAAGCGTAAAGCAGGTGTACTGCTCGAAGCGGGAGCGAATGTCAGGGTTGTTGCACCGGAAATCGATCCTGCTTTATCTGCTTTATCAAACGTGGAATCTATTATTTCCCGTTTTGAGGCGCAGCATCTGGACGGCGCGATGCTGGTCATTGCTGCAACCAATGATCGTGCTGTCAATATCGAGGTATCGAAGTTAGCAAAGGCACGCAATATTCCTGTTAACGTCGTTGATGATCCGGAATATTGCTCCTTTATCATGCCAGCTATTATGGACCGTTCACCCTTGATGGTTGCCTTTTCCAGCGGCGGAGCCACACCCGTTCTAACCCGCATGATGCGCAGTAAATTTGAATCATTGATTCCCTATAATTACAAGTTGTTAGCGACATTCGCAGAGGATAACCGCGAGCTGGTTAAGACACGTGTCACTAATCCTCCCAAACGACGTATCTTTTGGGAAAAAGCACTTGAAGGTGAGCTGGCTGAAAAGGTGCTTTCAGGCGATGTTGCCGGCGGTCAGGCGATGCTCGAACAAATGTTTGTCGAAGAGGATAACGTACTGCATGGCGAGGTCTATCTTGTCGGTGCGGGCCCCGGCGATCCTGATTTGCTGACTTTTAAGGCGTTGCGACTGATGCAGAAAGCCGATGTCGTGGTTTATGATTATCTGGTCTCTCAACCTATTGTTGATATGACGAGACGTGACGCGGAACGTATTTTTGTTGGTAAAAAGCGCAATGATCACACCATGCGTCAGGAAGAAATTAATGAATTGCTGGTTCGTCTGGCCAAGGCAGGCAAGCGGGTGGTTCGTCTTAAAGGGGGTGATCCGTTTATTTTCGGTCGCGGCGGTGAAGAAATTGAAACGCTGGCGGCTGAAGGAATTCCCTTTCAAGTTGTCCCTGGTATCACGGCCGCTTCCGGTGTGGCGTCCTATGCAGGCATTCCACTGACACATCGCGATTATGCGCAGTCCTGCATGTTTGTCACCGGTCACTTGAAGGACGGCACGATGAACCTGGACTGGGACGCATTAGCCCGACCCAAACAGACCGTTGTCGTTTATATGGGCTTGCACGGCTTGGATATTCTCTGTAGAGAACTCGTCAATCACGGCATGCCGGATAACACGCCGATCGCCATAGTGCAGCAGGGAACAACGCCTAACCAGCGCGTCATCACCGGCACGTTGGCCACTTTACCTGCCATTGCTGAGCGTGAAAAGCCACAGGCACCAACACTGATTATCGTTGGCGGCGTGGTCACGTTGAGAGATAAATTGGCCTGGTTTCATCCGAAGCCGGTCTGATCGTTCGTTACTTAATCACTAAACCTAAGTCGTACTGGAGAGATCGAAATGGCACTGAAAAAATTATGTTTGTCTGCGTTATTGGTTCTGGGTATGAACAATGCCATGGCGGATAGTGCGATGTTAAAGCCGTTCGTGCTTGGCTCCAAGGGAGTGGGTACGGTGGCCGAAAAGACAGAGCAAGCCAAATCGGCGCTCTCGGCAGCCGGTTTTTCGGTGGTGGGTAATTATTCTCCTTACGCGGATGCAACCGTGTTGATCGTCACCAATGACGAACTGAAGAAGAACGCTGCGGCCTCAGAGCATGGTGGTTTTGGTGCGGTGCAAAGGGTGGCGATCACCAAAGTCAAGGATGAGGTACAGGTCAGTTACACCAGTCCCGTGTATATGGCGAATGTGTACCGTATGAAGGGTGACTTGAGCGGCGTGGCGGGCAGTCTGAATACGGCGCTGGGTAAGGTGGAAGAGTTTGGTGCGGCTAAAGGCATGACTGCTGCTGCTGCGCGCAAGTATCACTACATGGTCGGCATGGAATATTTCGACGAACCTAGTGTATTGGCTGAATATGGCAGTTATGAAGATGCCGTCAAATCGGTCGATGCCAAATTGTCGTCGAACAAGAATGGCGTTGCTAAAGTTTATCGTGTCGATGTTCCCGGTAAACAAGAAACGCTGTTCGGCGTGAGTCTAAAGGGTGGTGATGCGCAGAAATACATGGACGACCAGTTCATCATGAAGGAAATTGATTTTCACGACGTTAAATCGACGGCACATCTGCCCTATGAGGTACTGGTGTCAGGCAATAAGGTTTATGCTTTGTATGCACGTTTCCGTATCGCGATCAATTTTCCCGATCTGAGCATGATGGGGCAGAACAGCTTTATGAATATCATGAAAACGCCAGAAGCGATCCGCAACGCCTTGCAACAGACAGTGCAAAAGTAAACTGTTAACCTAGCCAATTGGATCGTGCGATGAGCGAAATGCTGAGTCTGACGCGAGCGGCAAGGTTGGTTGGTGTTAACCGCACTGCGTTACAGAAAAAAATTCAGTGCGGCGAAATGACCTCTTTTGATGGCATGGTGTCTAGAGATGCACTGCTAGCCTGTTTTCCCGAAGCGCAACTTGAAGAGAATGCCGAATTGGCTCGTGTGTTGCAAATCAAAGAGCGCGCATTCGGTAAACGTGTCTTCGAGCGTGCTCTGCCGGATGCCGAGGTGTTGGCTGAACGGATAACTGAATTGAGCACAGCGTTGGCGGGCAGTCAGTCGCAAGTGAAACAATTCAATAGCTTGCTCAATCGTTTATGGGATCAGTTGGACGAAATTGCCCGAAAGGACGCGGCGTTCGTCTCTTTGAAATCGTGGTTGAAGGATGAGGTTGAAGCGGCGATGGAACCTGGCTTTAGTAATCCCCTGGCGATCAGAGACGGGATGTTGCGCGTGATGACGGCGCAGGTCACCGTGCTGCCGGGCAGGCAGGATTTTCTGGTTGAAGGTCAGGATACCTTGCTCGAAGCTGCGATGCGTGCCGGAATTCCGCTCAACTATGGTTGCAGCGGCGGCAATTGCGGCTTGTGTAAGGCTAAGGTGGTGTCGGGGCGGGTCAAGAAGACGCGCCATCATGATTTTGCTTTGTCTGAAGCTGAAAAGAATCAGGGCTGTATCTTGATGTGCAGCAATACGGCGATCAGCGATGTGGTGCTGGAGGCGACCGTGGCGGGTAGCGTTCAGGATATTCCTTTCCAGCAAATCACCGCAAAAGTGAAGTCGGTTGAATTGTTGTCCGGCAATGTGTTGTTGCTGCATTTACAGACGCCGCGCAGTCAACGTCTGAGATTTCTTGCCGGTCAACGCGTGACATTGCGAGTGGGCTCTGCTTATACCGCCGAGCTCTCTATCGCGAGCTGTCCGTGCGATGATCGCAACATATTGTTTCATCTGCATTATTTTTCTGGAAACTTGTTTTCTGAATTTGTGTTCAATCGCCTCAAAGCCGGTGATGAGGTGGAGGTGGAAGGGCCGCAAGGTGAGTTTATTTTGCATGAAAAGTCGGAGCGCGCCTTGTACTTCATCGCTTTCGATGGCGGTTTTGCGCCGATTAAGAGTCTGATTGAACATGCGATGTCGTTAGAGACTGAACACATACACCTGCACTGGATCGCCTCAACAGAGCCGAATATCTATATGTCAAATGTGGGGCGCGCCTGGGCGGATGCACTGGATGGCTTCGCTTACACTGAATTAATCGCAGGCTTTGATTTGCATACCATCAGCGGGAAACGTGAAACGTCGTTATTGGATATGCTGGAAGCGCTGCAATGCTCGAATCCGGAAATCGCCGCGAGCGATGTCTATCTGGCAGGTCCCCAAGCGTCAGTTTTCTTAGCCGAAAAGTTTTTTTTGGCGGCGGGTATGCCGAAGTCTCGTGTCTTTATTGAAGTTGTTCAGTAATTTAGCTTCCCGTTGCTTACGTGGCGGCGTAGAATTTGCAATACATAAATATTTGAGTATTAAATTTAAGTTGTTTTGTATGCTGTTGGGGTGTTCGCTGAAAAAATGTTACATCGAGGGCTGACTTTTATAGGCTGTTTTCGGGTACTATATTAGAAGTGATTAATATTCTTATTAACTTAGTGTAGGAGCGTAAATATGGCACATGATGAAGCATTAGGTAATGTCGGTCGGCGCGATTTCTTGTTTAAAGTAACAACGGTGGTGGGTGGCGTCGGTGTCGCTGCTGCAACGGTTCCCTTTATTACCAGCATGAATCCAAGCGCGGATTTGTTGGCTAAGGCGACGACTGAAGTTGATCTGGTAGGCATGGAGCCGGGTCATATGCGCACGGTCGCCTGGCAAGGTAAGCCAGTGTTCGTCTTGCGTCGTACTGAAGAGCAAATCAAACTGGCCGTGGCTTCCAAGGGTGGTCTTGAACCTATGGCTGATCAGCAGCGCGTGAAGCAGGCTGAGTGGCTGGTGGTGATTGGCGTCTGTACCCATATGGGTTGCGTGCCTAACTTGGAAGGTGAAGGGTGGACCTGTCATTGCCATGGTAGTCAGTATGACTATAGCGGTCGCGTCGTTCGCGGTCCGGCTGGTAAAAATCTTGAAGTGCCGCCTTATCATTTTTCTGCGGCCGACAAACTCGTCATTGGCGAAGCATAGGAGGCAACCATGAGTAATAAAGTTATGCAATGGATAGATCGGCGTTTTCCGCTGACCAGTTTCGTTCAGCACGATCTTAGTGAATACCCGACACCACGCAACTTGAGCTACTGGTGGAATTTTGGCTCACTGGCAGGAATCGTGCTGGTGCTTCAGGTTTTAACCGGGATTTTCCTGGCGATGCACTACAAGGCGGATGTGAATATGTCATTCGCGTCCATTCAGCACATCATGCGCGATGTTAACTACGGTTGGCTGTTGCGCTACATGCACTCGACCGGCGCGTCTGCTTTCTTCCTGGTGATCTTTATCCACATGGCGCGAACCTTGTACTACGGTTCGTATCGTGCACCGCGTGAGTTGTTGTGGTGGACAGGTCAGGGCTTGTTGTTGCTGTTGATGGGTACCGCATTTATGGGTTATCTGTTGCCATGGGGACAAATGTCCTTCTGGGGCGCGACGGTAATTACCAATCTGTTCCGTGCTACGCCCTTTATCGGCGATCAAGTGGTGGTATGGCTGCGTGGTGACTACACCGTGGGCGATGAGACGCTGACTCGCTTCTTTGCGCTGCATTACCTGCTGCCATTCGTGATCATCGGCGGCGTCATGATTCACCTGATTGCCTTGCATATGGTGAAGAGCAGTAATCCTAGCGGTATTGATCTGGCTGATAAGGATAATATCCCTTTCCATCCTTATTTCACCATCAAGGATCTGTACGGTCTGGGCGTGTTTCTGATGGTTTACTTCGGTTTTGCACTGTTCTTCCCGAACCTGTTGATCGAACCGGCCAATAACATTCCGGCCAATCCTATGCAGACACCGAATCACATCGTTCCAGAATGGTATTTCTTACCTTTCTATGCAATTTTGCGCTCGGTACCGAATATGGTTGGCGGCGTTGTAGCGATGGGTTTGTCGGTGATCTTGTTTGCCTTTATGCCTCTCCTTGACCGTTCTAAAATTCCGGGTGGTGCACTTTATCGTCCGATTTTCCGCGTTCAGTTCTACTTGTTTATCATTGATATGTTGATTCTGGGATATATCGGTTATGTTCCGCCGACAGATCAAACGATCGTGATTGGGCAGATCGCCAGCATTGCTTATTTCTGCTCGTTTTTCGTCGTGCCATTTATTTCCACGGCGGAAGAGAAGTGGTTGCGTAAACGCGGCTTGCCCAAGCAGGTTGAAGCGCTGATTGCCAGTGAAGAATTGCAAAAAGCCCAGAAGAAAACAGGAGGGAAGTGAGCATGAAAAAGCATTTATTAACATTGGCGTTGTGCTGCGTGACATCACTGTCCTTTGCGAACGAAGAAGTCAAGTTGGAGAAGATTCAGGTTGATACAAGTAATCCTGCCGTGAAGCGCGGCGTGGAAGCATTTATGGATAGTTGCCATAGTTGCCATACGCTGAAATACATCAAGTATCAGGATCTGGTCGGCTTAGGCTTTGATAAGGCTAAGGTTAAGGAATGGCAGGGTGACTGGACGTTAGATGCACCAGTAATGGGCATGATGCCGGATGACGGTGCCATGGCTGCCTTTGGTAAACTTCCTCCTGAGTTGAGTCTGATGGCAAGGGCACGCGATGGCGGCAATAACTATCTGTACAGTTATCTGATGGCTTATTACACCGGTGCGGATGGCGTGACGGGTAATCACGTGTTTCCAGCCAGCAAGATGCCTGATCCGTTGGGGATCAGCAGCGCCACGGAACCTGCTCAGCGTGCTGAAATTGCGGCCAAGGCGAAGGATATTGTCTCTTTCCTGAATTGGGCTGCGGATCCCCATGAGCTGGAACGTTACAAGCTGGGTACTTATATCTTAGGTTATTTGTTTGTGCTGACTTCTTTGTTATTTGTGATGAAAAAGCGCATCTGGGCCAGGTTAAACTAATCATCGTCGGGTTGTCAGGAACGTAAAGGTAGTGCGTCATGTTTCTGGCAACTTCTCACTATGAATTTAAGCCCACAAAATCCGACTGATTTGGTCTGGTTTTGTGGGCTTTTTTACGATATATTATGGAAGTCACTTTATCGTATCGGTTTTAAATTTTTGACAGGAGAAGACGATGGCTTTGGAATTGATTGCCGCAGTTGCATCGGGTGATGCCGAGCAGGCTAAACAGTTATTGGCGGCGGGCGGGGATATTGAAGCGCGTGATGCTGAGGGTTCAACCTTGTTGATGTTGGCAGCTGCGACAGGTAATTTCCCCATGGTGTCACTGCTGGTTACGAGCGGTGCCCAAGTTAACGTGCGGGATGAGCGAGGTTGGTCGCCGCTGATGAAGTCGGTATACAACGCGGAGCAGGATTGTGGTTTCCCGGATGTGGCAGCGTATTTGATCGCTCACGGCGCCGATGTGGAGGCTGCCATAGGCTTTGGCGTGCGTCCTTTGATGCTGGCGGCAGGTTATGGCGAGATCGGGGTGGTTGAGACCTTGCTCGATGCAGGTGCAGATGTGCTGGCGCGCAATGAAGGCGGATTTACTGCGCTGATGATGGTAAAGCAAAAGCACTATGTGGATGTGATCAACCGCTTGCACGAGGCCGAGCGCGATGCCGGGGTTGAAGAGGGGAGTTGTGCTACCAAGAATGCACCGGGAGTCAATGTCGTTACCTTTTTGAAACCGTTCGCCAAGTCACATTGAGATTTATTTGTTTTTATTCGCGTTAAAAGGGATGTTGATGCCTTACTTTATTTATAAAATCTCTGAACGACCCATCCGCACTTTGCATAAACTGGAACAGCATGAGAAATACCGCGATGCGAGTAATCGGGTGAAAGTGCTGCGCAGTGAGATGTCCGGGGATGCGACCTTCAATATCAAGATGTTTTTTGCTGAGACCGAGTTGCATGCGGAAGATTTGCTTAACGAGGTTCGTGAAGCGCAGCCTGAATTGGGTGATGATTAAGGCGTTGGTATATGGATGAGCATGTGTATCGTCAGGTACTCACGTCAACGCCGTATCTTTGTCCTTTCGAAAAGTCCTTGTTGTCGGGTTGTGTCGCATGTTTGCAGGTTAATTCCCGTCAAATTGCCGAGCGTGAGGTGTTGAGTTGCAATTCACCATTTTCCTGGTTGCAGTGCGTTGATTTGCGCGACTCATTTCGCATGAACTTTACCTTTGCGCTGGGTAAGCCGCATATAGACGGGCCCATGCCGCATGCACAGGAAATGCGTATGCAGTGTGGCGGATTGAGAGGATTGCAATTTGTTTTGGCAGGCGATGTTGTAGTGAGTGATGTTTCCACATTGATCTTGCAAGCTCAAAAGCAATATGGTGCGCTAGCGCAATTTCCGTTCATGCAAATTGTTCATGCTTCCAAAAATTGTTACAGTTACCGAGTTTCAACTGTTTAAGGTTACACCCTGTTTCATGTATTCAATACGAATATATTTTATGTGGGAAATTTAATTTTGCGCGCAACATAATGATTGTTTAGCTTATAATAATACCCTACCAAATTGATCAGGTAGCTTTTAATGCCGGCATTTTAACGTTTAGTCACAGGAGTCTGTAATGAGTATTACTGAAGTGGGCGTGCAAAGTGCGCTGAAAAATTTGATCGATCCGAATACAAAAAAAGACTTCGTCACGGGAAAATCGGTTAAAAATGTCAAGGTGGTTGGCAATGACGTATCGCTGGATATTTTGCTGGGTTACCCGGCTAAAAGTGTCTGGGATGAAATACGCGCGATGGTTGAAGTTCACCTTAAGGCCGCATTCCCAGACTCAAGAACGATCAGTGTGACGGTGACCAGCAAAGTGGTGCCTCATGCCGTGCAGCGCGGTGTCAAGTTGGTTGAAGGCGTGAAAAACATTATCGCGGTGGCCAGCGGCAAGGGCGGTGTGGGGAAATCTACTACGGCGGTCAACCTGGCGCTGGCGCTGGCGGCAGAAGGCGCACGCGTTGGTATACTGGATGCTGATATCTACGGTCCTTCACAGCCGACCATGCTGGGGATTAGTGGTCAACCTGAATCGGCCGATGGTAACTCGCTGCAACCGATGGTCAATCACGGCTTGCAATCCATGTCCATCGGCTATCTGATCGATGAGCACGATACGCCGATGATCTGGCGCGGTCCGATGGCGACGCAGGCGCTGGATCAGTTGTTGCATCAGACTCGTTGGGATAATCTGGATTACCTGGTGGTGGATTTGCCCCCGGGTACGGGTGATGTTCAGCTCACCCTTGCGCAGAAAGTGCCGGTGACTGGCGCGGTGATTGTCACTACGCCGCAGGATATCGCCTTGCTAGATGCGCGTAAGGGATTGAAAATGTTTGAAAAAGTTGGTATCACCATTCTTGGTATTGTGGAAAATATGAGCACGCATATTTGTTCCAAATGCGGACACGAAGAACATATCTTCGGTGCAGGAGGAGGGGAAAAAATGTGTGCGGATTACAATGCGGAATTTTTGGGTGGATTGCCGCTGGATATTCGTATCCGTGAACAGGCAGATTCCGGCAATCCTACTGTGGCGGCAGATCCGGATGGTGACATCGCTCGTATCTACAAACAGATTGCCCGGCGTGTTGCGGTGAAAGTGGCGGATATGGCGCAGGATCACAGCGCGGTATTTCCAAAAATTGTAGTGAAAAATACTTAATTAAGGGAGAGAAAAATGAGTTTACCAGCGAGAGATGGAGACGGTTATTTGCAGCGTATGGATGACTGGACACCTGAAATTGGGCGCGCTATGGCAGAGGCCGATGGTTATGAGTTGACCGAGCAAAAGTGGGAGCAGATCCTCAAGGCGCGCGAGTATGTCGAGGATTTTGGTACTGTGCCGCCGGTACGTAAATTTTCCAAGTTCATCGACATGGATCAAAAGGAGTTGTTCGATATCTGGATGACAGGACCGATGAAGCCGATTACCAAGTACGGTGGATTGCCAAAACCGACAGGCTGCGTTTAATTCCTGAATAAATAATCAGAGATACGCTATTGAGCTTGTGTGGCTGGTGATTTTTGTTAAATATCTATATTAATCAATTGGTTGTTATTATTTTTTGAACTGATATTGTTTTGTTGTGAATATGAACACCGCCATGATATTTGTGGCGGTGTTTTTTTTCGCCCCTGTGGGGTGTATTAGCACATTAAAACAATCGGGTAGGGTAAGCCTATAGTGTAGAATGCGGCGGGATATTCAGAATACGATGAACTAAATATGCAGGAAATTTTATGGCTTACAAAAAATCGCATGAACTGTGCATTGAGCACGGTTGCGTTTTTTGAAATGCCGGTCAGCCGGAATGATGCGCTGCTAGTTCGTGCCGTATTGTCCGTATTTGAAATCCCGGTCTCTGTTGTTGGTAAGTGTGTAGATTTTGTTGGCGCAATGTTTTTTGGGCGCGACCCCGGCATCCGTAATACCGGCTGCCCTTCGAGTCCTGTCGTAAAGCAATCAGTTGCTTTACTTTCTGTGCTCAAAAGAAAAGGCCAGCTTGCGCTGGCCTTACTTATCTGGTGCCCAGAAGAG